>JAKACR010000003.1 GCA_021821225.1 Bacillota bacterium
CGTAAGACTCGCTCTTCACCCGCGCAGGGAAACAGCCCATTTTGGAGGCTCTGCACGCTCATTGATGGCAAGCATTGATCCTGATAAGCCCAAATCATCTCCAGCACCCTTTAGACATTGATACGTCCATCTGATTGACTAGATACAGGCGTAACAAATTGCCAACTCGGACAATTCTCCGAAGGTGTCACAATTCGCTTCCTTCAGTTGAGTTCCGATTGAGGGACGCGACAGGTGTCACAAGGACGACCTCGTTCTCGGTGTCCCAACTGAGGGCGACGGAATCGGACAATCCGCGACTCTCATAAACCACTATGAGGGGGCAACGGAGGCTATGGGGTTCAACGTGACTATCGTCGAGGGCGAGTTGGCAAAGGAACGTCTCGCCGAAGTTTACCGATATATGCGAGAACGTTACGCCGAACATTCAAGCAATCAGAAGGGAGACGGCAACGATGACAACGGCGGTATATGCGAGAGTATCGACGGACGAGCAAGCAAAGAGCGGCTACGGACTGTCGGCACAGATTCGTCAGTGCAGGGCGAAGGCAAGAACGAATGATGTACTCGAATACGTTGATGAAGGCATAAGTGGTCAATTCCTCGACCGTCCAGCCATGAACAAACTTCGTCAAGACTTGAAAAATGGTCTTATTGATAAGGTAGTGTGCCTTGCTCCCGACCGTCTTGCAAGGGATTCAACAAATGCAAGCATCATCCTGAAAGAGATATTGTTTCGGTCAAAAATCGAGTTCGTGAATACCAACTTTGAAGATAGTGCCATTGGCATGTTCAACTTTCAAATTCTTGCCGCCGTCGCCGAACTTGAAAAAGCGACAATCAATGAACGCATGACTCGCGGACGACGTGAAAAGGCTCGACAAGGTAAAATCGTGAGTCCATACAAGATTTACGGTTACGATTTTGACAAGGAGACGAGTCAACTTGTAATCAATGAGGACGAAGCAACCACTGTCCGATTTATCTTCGATTCATTCACGAATGGAATGGGTATCAATGGCGTTGCAAAGCGATTGAACGAACTCAACGTCCCGACGAAGAAAGGTGTGGGCGTTTGGCATAAGGAAACGGTTCGGCAAATGCTCCATCAGACCGCGTATGCTGGGACGTTTTATCATAACAAGTGGAATACCGAAGGTATGCTTGGCAATAAGTATCGTCAGGACGACGACAAAGTTCCTGTTCGTATCCGGGACAAGTCTGAATGGATACCTGTGCCTTGCCCCGTTATTGTTGAACAGAGACAATGGGACTATGCACAACGTTTGCTCGAAGATGCACGTCGGAGGTTCAACAATATGGGACGGAATCATTATCTATTGTCCGGCATGATTCGGTGTGGCGATTGCGGAAACACAATGACCGGACGCAAGGCGAAGAACTGGGGAAAATATGTGTTCCAGTACACTGACATCAAGAATCAGACTGGGACAAAGAATCGAGGCTGTGGCGTGACTGTTCCACGCGACGACATCGAGGAACAAGTGTGGCAGACCGTTCACGGCTGGATTGAATCATACTCTGCTACTGGTGAACTGGCGGCCACCGCCGAAGCGTCTCCGTCGTTCGAGCAGACTGAACTCGAACTCGTTGAACGCCAACTCGCCGACATCAAGAAAAAGCGTACTCGCTTTGTCAAAATGCTTGCCAGTGCTGACGATGAACTCAGTATTGAGGATGAAATCAATGAACAACTTCGCGAGTTGACGAAGCAGGAAAGGCAACTTCTCGACCGTCAGAGCAAACTCGAACAGGCAAAGACCGTTCAACTCGACAGTGAGCAGAGAAACGCTACGTTGCAGGACGTTGTTGAATACCTCTCGGCTCACGATGTCCTCGGATTCGATGATAAACAGTGGATTGTTCGTAAACTGGTTCGAGAGGTTCGTGTGTTCAAGAACGGCGACGTGCAGATTCACACGTTTTGAGTCGGCTTAACCATAGACCTCACTAGAAACTCTATCCATCAATAGCACTTTAGTGGTAAAAATCACGTTTTCCACGCAGAATTTGTGCCCTACTATACCTAGGGCAGCTTTTCAAACGAAGGAGTTCGACGCATGTCGTCGGGCTCTTTTTTTGTGGTATTGACTGTCACAACGTCGATTGATTTATCGGTGCACGAGATAGAGGGCTAGTCACAAACGGCAAGCTCTCGGCGAGTTCATGATAGGACGCTTCCACGAATTACGTGGATCGTACTCAAATTTCAGAGGGGAGAGGATGAAGTGCCGAACGCAGTTGAACCGAGGATTCGACAGGCTCTTATCGACATGGGACTCAGCGAGAGGTTGATTGATGAGTGTCAGTCTATCGTCGAACACTGGCTGGTTGAGAAACGTCGGCAAGCGAAAGGCGGTGTGAATCGTGGCTGACCAGAAACCTGTTCAACGAAAGCCGGACTGGATGAAGGCAAATGAGCGTGGCGAACTGACTCCGCAACAAATGGAAGCGGCGGCTCTGTGTATGACAATGCACACGACGAAGATGACGTACACCGAGATTGCGAAGCAAGTCGGCATCAGTCGTCGTCAATTGCAAACGTGGCGTGAACTTCCGGCGTTCATTGAGTATCAGAAGGAACGCTACGTCTCCATTTTGGACGAGGCGGCTGTGGAGGTTTTCAACACCGTGAACCGCAAAGCTACCGCAGGGCATATCGAGTTCGTGAAGTTGTGGTTCACACTTCAAGGCTACGCGGTCAATCCGGCTCCGGTGCAGATTGCGAACGTGGTCAATTCCAATGTAGACGACACGCAGAAAAGGATTCAGGACTATGAAGCACAACTGCGTGCGTTGCCGGAGCAAGAATATTATAACGACTACCTCGACGAGACACGGAACATGACAGACCAAACCGAAATCGCGAGGATGGCACAGGTAAGGCTGGCGAAGGCTCAACTCGACGAAATGGATTGGAGCGAGTTCCGAGACACCGAACTGATGGAACTCATTGAACTCGCGAATCAGAAGTTCGGTGCATATTCCCGGCAGATTGATGAGTTCCGCAAATTCCTCAATAGAAGCGAAAGTTCGATGTCAAGAACCAAGTTCCGCGAACTGGTCAAATCGCTGAGAGACGATTTTGAACGCGGTGTGATTGACGTGCAATCCGTGCTGGCTGAGAACGACAATCTCGACAAGGACGAGCAAGTCCGGCGGCTGACGAACGCCGTGAAATGCAAACCGCCAAAGGGGAGTGATTGAATGGCGACGCACTTCAGGATAGGCCGGACGACGTATTCGATTCACTTCACCGAGGACGAGAAGGCGAATGTACGCGAATATCTGCTCCGCGTCACCGATAAGGACTATCGGCACTGGCTATCTGATAGAGAACTCGCCTACGTCCTGTTTATTGGATTGCACAGGAAGAACAACGTCAACTCGGTCAAGCAAGCCTCTCGAATACTGTCCGGCGAATACGAAGTCGAGGGCGGTGTGCGGAAACTGGTGGAACGCATCGCGAAGGCTTGGGGTAACTGTCCGCCACGGGTTGTTCGTCGTTCGTATGACGGAAAAGTCTTTGTCTCGTATATGCAAGCGAATACCGCCGACACAATGCTTGACGGACTTGCAGTCCCGGTCGCAAGGGGCGAACGGCGGCAGAGACTGAACTCGCTTGCAGAATTTCGACCGATGCTATCTGTGAGCATAAAATCCGGGGAAATCACGTTGGACGAACGTGCAACAATGCTCCGTTCGCCGGGATATACCGCCGTTCAGCAAGTTGAACTATCACAAAATCGAGAAGGGAATGGAGAAAAATGAAGCAACTCGAAAAGTATCGTCGCGAGGAAGCAAGACTGTCCGAGAGGCTTGAACCCACTCGTCACCACTTGAAAGAACTCGTCGACAAACGTGACCGCTTGCAACAGGGGAATGAAGTTGTCATGGAAAGGTTCAATCGTGGCGACTGTGAAATGAAGGACGTTCTCGACTCGAAACGCAAATTGCAGTCTGTCAGCGATGAAATAAACGAGGTTCGTTCATTTTTGGCATCGGCTGAACAGGCAATCCGTGACCAACTCAAAGGTCTGCTCAGTGGACTTGAACGCGAACTTGGTCGCGAAGTTGCAGAGACGAGCGAACGTATCCAGTCACAGGCTGACGCTCTTAAACGTTCTCGTGCCGAATTGTTGATTCTGCTGGCAAAGTTCCACGACGAGGCAATAAACGAGAACTACGCCGAAGTAGCCAATATTTTTCAGAGCCACGGTGAAACGCTTCGCGTCCGCAACGATGTTCCAACGTTGAACCTGTTCTTCTCCGGTGCAGGAGTCGATAAACACGTCTTGCCGACAGAGCAAGAAATGACGAGAGCGTATAAAGGCGGTTTTCTGCCAGATTGGATTCGCTGGTTCGCCGTGAGTGGACAGATAGTTGAGAACAATCTAGCGTCTCGGTTGCTCAAAGAATGGCTCGAAGAACAGAAGAAGGGACAGTGATTGCAGATGGCAGAAGAAAAGACCGCTCGTGACCTTCTTCGTGAAGCCTACGCTCCGAAACAGGACAAGCCGGGTACGAAGCCGGACATTGACCCGGAGACGGATACGGATACGGAGACGGACGACAATCGTACCGAGGATTCCCCGGAACTGGCGAGTCCATTCTTGTACCTTCGCAAAGGGTACGAACAACACGGAGAGGACTGAACCTCTATGCCGCGTCGAACTTATCGCAAACCGAAGTCTCGACTGTTACGGGGTTCAGCCGCACGTCATCACGAACTCGTGACCGTCTGGGAGCGAGGCGAACATTATCTTCGGGAAGTCTTTGATTTTCCTACTCGCAGACTGTACACGAACTACCGAGGACAAAAGTCAAATCAACGGTGAACGAGTTATCGCAAGGAGTCCGGCTGGGAGCAATCCCGGTCGGGCTTTTTCATGTGTCCCGGAATGTCACAAGTCAAACAACATGAAAGGAAGGTCATGACATGAAAAAACGGTGTGCAAAGTGTCGCATTGGAAAGCCATTCAACGAGTTTTCACCGGACAAGGGACAGCTTGACGGACATCATGCTTATTGCAAGAAGTGTCGTGCTGACTACCGTCGTACCAAGTATCACAAAGACAAGGGAGGCGACAAATCATGACGTGGCAAGATTCAAAGATGCAAGCCGAAGTCAGACGTACCGTCAAGGCTCACTGTGCGAACTTCAAAGACGGGGGCTGCCTCCTTCTGGACGGTATGCCTTGCCTCCTGTTCCGTGAACTTATGGACGGACAGGAGCCGAACCGCTGTACGTGGTTCGAGGACGCTGTTCTCGCAAATAGTCCGGCACTCGAAGTCGAATACAACCGGAAGCTGGCGGCATATCTCGGCGAGGACACAACGGTGAAACAGGACACGGCGAAGTGTCAAAGATGTCGGAAGCCGTTTGTGAAGAAAAGCAACTCTGCAAAATTCTGTGACGAATGCAAGGTAATCGAGTACCGAAGATCCAAGGCGAAAGCCTCTCGTCAGTACCGTCGTCGAAAGGCATCAAAAACGTCATAAAATAGCCTCTGAAAAATGCCGTCAAATCAACCTTTTTTGAGGGTGATTTTGAGGCGGTAAGGTGTTTGTACATGAACCGCAAAACGTCATAGAGAGTTTCAACCGTCTACAACGCCGTTTCGTGTAGCCATGTGGACGGCTTATTTGTCATGACATAGCTCTGCACCTGAAATGGGCGGCGGATTCTAACGCTTCCTTCCTCTTCATGTGTCACACTCTCGCCGCTCATGTCGGTGTACCGGATACAAGGGCTGTCACAAATGACGCAAGTAACGAGATAGTCCTGAACGCAAGACCAAAACAAACCGGGAGGAATCAACATGACGACGACGTTGACGAATGCGGAACGAATGAAGGCGAATGGGTTCACGGTCAAGACTGAGGACTTGGAGTTCATTATGCCCACCGATGATGACGAATATCTCGTGTGGGTCGGCGGTGACATGGAAATGACAGACTTTGGAGTGGCGTTATTCTATCACGACAAACCGACTGACGGACTCTACATCGTGAAGAAGGACAGAACCGTAGTTAAAGTCGAGTTGGAAGTAGCCAGAGCAATCGGCCAGTTTAAGGACTTTCTCGACTACCTTTTCGAGGACGAGGACGCCGAAGATTGACGTGTGGTTGATGCAAGCATGGGGGCGGAGGCTGTGTCCGCTCTTTTCCATGTCACAGGACGGAAGTTTTTCAAGTGTACAAGGTGTGGGGCAAAGTCTGCTCTGCAAATACACGAACCGAAAGGATGAACTTGAATCATGGCAAGCTCAACACTCACTCGCGGACGACAACGCGAGGAACAACGACAGAACGTTTCTGTCAACGTCATTGACTCGGTGATGGGTTCGGGCAAAACCAGCTATGCGATTCAAATGATGCAAGAGGCTCCACGGACACGGAAGTTCCTGTACGTGACTCCTTTCAAAAATGAAGTGAACCGGATTATCCGAAGTGTGCCGAATCGTGAGTTTGTTCAACCGTTCACGGACGAGGAACGTCTCGACGAGGAAACAGGTGACACGAAAACCGTCCGAGTCCACGCCACGAAAATGGAGTCGTTACGGAAACTCGTTGAAGAAGAACGCGACATTGTTACCACCCACTCACTGTTCAGTCTCGCAGATGACGACTTCATTCGTCTGCTACACATGGCGGACTACACACTCGTACTCGACGAGGTGATGAATGTCGTGAATACGATTGCGACAGACATGACGAAAAAGTCGATTCAACAGCTATTGAACGATGGCTGGATAACGGTCGATGACGACGGAAAAGTGAACTGGGTAATCGGCGAGCAATCACGTTACGACGACATTCGCGAGTATGCGATGGCTGGGAATCTGTATCTCGTTTACGACAAACTGTTCGTCTGGAACTTCCCGGCTCGTGTGTTCCGTGCCTTCGACGAAGTGTACATTTTGACCTACCTGTTCGACGGTCAAATACAGAAGGCATATTACGACTTCCACGACATTGAGTACAACAAATTCGGTGTCGTTCAACTGCCGGACGGTCGATATGAGATTGCTTCAAAGACATTCGGGCTGAGTGACGACCGGGAACAGTTCAGGCGGTTGATTCATGTGTACGAGGGACACTTGAACGACATCGGAACTCGACAACGCGGTATGAGGAATCAACCGTTGTCCTCAACGTGGTTCGACGTTCACAAGAACAAACCGGAGTTTCAGACGTTGAAGCGTAATCTGTACAACTATCTCCGCAACGTTCGCAAAGCGAAAGCAGACGACATTATGTGGACAAGTTTCAAACGTGTAAGTGCTTGCCGATTCGACCCGAAGAAACGCCACGACGAGGACGGCAAGGTGTGGCATGTCGGACTAGCTGGCAAGGGGTTCGCGAACGCCATTGACGACGAGACAAGTCCGAAGGGTACTGCATCGTTCATCCCATTCAATGCGAGGGCAACGAACCGATATGCCCATAAGACGGAACTTGCTTATTGCCTTAACCGATTCATGCTGGCAACGGAGAAGATGTTCTTCACGTACAACGGAATCGAGGTTGACGAGGACTTACTCGCATTGTCGGACTTGCTACAATGGTTGTTCAGGTCAGCGGTTCGGAACGGCGAAGAGGTATGGTTGTACATTCCGTCCGAACGTATGCGACGACTGTTGTATGACTGGCTGGACGGCAAATTTTGAGGTGATTCAATCGGGGTTTCGTGGCGTGTTCACTTCGAGTATGGTGCTAAACACGCCCGAAAACCCTTGGTACATAAGGGTTTTTTGAGCGTTTCCTTATAAAGAAACGTATTGGAGATAAGTATCAAAATCGAGGTCTCGGAGAGACCGATAAAAGTCAAGCCTCTCGACGAACGACACGACGATTCGTTGAATCGAACTCGTTCGGACTAGCTTGTCGCTAGGTTAATCCAACGGCTTGTAAACGAGAGCATTAAAGAAATGGGGGTCTCACGACCCCTACATATGTTTCATTAAGTGAAGAAAATTGTCTATCAGAGTCAGCAAACCAGTAGCAACAACAGTACCAGTCGCTTTCTCCAATGCCCCTCTTATGAACGTCAGGGATTTCGAGATAATTCCCGGCTCTGGTGAATCGGACTGGGCTTGTAGGGTCAAAGTTTCGAGTTCTCGTAGAACTTCGCTCTGTTCTTCTTCTCCCAGTTCAGTCTGCCCCAAATGGCTACGAATCTGTTCCGTCAGTGTTTGCAGTTGCTGGGTATCAATTTGTTGCTGAACCTCCATGCTCTGCGTAGAGTGAGACGTACCTTGCTGTAATTGCTGTATGCCGCCCGGAGCGATAAAATTGTTCGTCGTCCAGTTTTGTACGGTTGACCCCTGTGCTGTTCGTTTCTCTTCATCTGAAAATTGTACCCCATCTCCCAAAATGCCTTCCTCCTCCAGTTGTAGTGCCCATTCGAGGACACGTTGCCGTATGTCTTGCAGGATACCTTCGAGTGCAGAACGCTCAATGATAAGAGTGAACTGTGTCTCCATGTGAAAAAACTTCGATAACGTCGCGGACGCAGCGTGAGGAAGTGGTTTTTGAAGTGTTCCGTTGTTGTTCGACAAAAGATGTTCTATTTCTGGCACCGATTCAAACAACACTGTTGACTCGACCGTGTGTGCGAAGTTGTCATCAGGAATTACCGCTGGAATCCATCCTCGATACGGATTCAATCCACGTAATTGGCCTCGAACAATCCTATATTCAGGTATGACACTATTGTCTATACTCTGGTATCCATCAAGTTCCTGTTTTGCCCATGAAGCGAATTTGTCCACTTTGAGCTTTCTTGCCACAGTGTAAGCTATCCGAAGCAAGTCCGACACGGAACCTTGATTGTACATCGCTTTCTGCTGTAATTCCAAAACGATTGACGACAACAGCTACCGCATCCTCTCGTTCATATAGTCCAAAAATTGCATGTACTCATAATGATACATGCAGGTATGTTGATGCCGCAACAAACGGCAAAGGTTGAAATTTACTTTGTTCGGATTTTGAAGCCGGGAGGTAGGTTGATACTCGATGGTGAGAAGATTGTCTGCGTAAAATCCAACGGTGGGAAGTGGAATGACTGTGTGACTGTGGCAACTGGGTTGACGTTTGATTGACAAGAATCCGCATACTGTAACGCTTTATTGTAATATAGCATTACTCAGGTACACGTCGAAAACCCTGCTGGACGTGCCCCATGCGTGACCCTTCCTCAGACCTACCATTTATCCGCGTTGTGGGAACCAACGTTCGTATTCTGTTCGTCTCACTGTTCCGACATCGAAAAACCGTCCGCCAGAGGTTCACGCGACACGTCACCAGTCGTCCATGTGTATACCTCTCGCCTATCCCACGGCGTTTCAAGGGCTAGTTCCCCTGCCCCATAGAACCGACCGCTTAAAACGAATCCTATGAAGCCGTTTCGTCCAATTAGTGAATCCTTGGGAAGGCAGCCAACAGGCGACCATAAACGCTCGTCGTATTTCACTGTTGATATACGACAAGTCCGGGGCTGTGACCGTGGAAAACGCCGGGACTCGGTGTGATTATCGCCGGGAAAACTCGTCATATCTCGCGTCTCAGAAACGAGTGTTATTGAGTCACAAGGAGCGGACTGTCGTGACAACGGTACAATGCTGGTTCTACTGGTCTCAATTCCCGGTATCAAATTCAACGTCTCACATATACGATTGTAGACGTATATGAGACTACGACGAAGGGAGACGGACACAGTGAAAATCGGCTATGCTCGTGTATCGACCATTGACCAGTCGCTTGACCTTCAACTCGACGCACTCAAAGCGGCTGGCTGTGAACGCATCTTTCAGGAGAAGGTGTCCGGCACGAAGGACGACAGGAAGCAACTCGTCGAACTGTTCGAGTATGCTCGACAGGGTGACGCTATCGTCGTTTACAAACTGGACAGGCTGGGACGTTCAACACGGAAGTTACTCGAACTGACGGATGAACTTGACCGCCGGGGTGTCGAGTTGATTTCACTCCGGGACAATATCGACACCACGACGGCTGTCGGTAAGGCTATGTTCCGTATGTTGGCTGTGCTGTCCGAAATGGAACGTGACCTGATTGCAGAGAGAACGAAGGCTGGACTCGAAGCGGCACGAGCCAGAGGACGTGTAGGCGGTCGCCCACGCAAGGCTGTGGACAAGGCGTTGAGACTATATGACTCACGGCAACACACGGTCAAGGAGATTCAGGAGTTCACTGGTGTAAGCAAGGCAACGTTGTATCGTGCAATCGAGCGTCGAAAGGAATCATGACGGTGAAGCAGACCCCCAACCGGGTGGAAGGGGGGCTTCAAGCCGGGGGTTAGGTGGACACACCGGATGTACAATTTTTCAGAGAGTAATTTCCATAAATAACCTGACATCGGTTTACTCGTCGAAAAAGTCCCTCGGCAGGGGAATTTGCAACTTCTTATTGAGCACTTTCCCCTTGAACTGAGTGAAGCGGGTATAGAACTTTTCTCCGGTTGTCAGGAACAAATGCGTAATGGTGACAATCCCGTTGTCAATTTTCCCATAAAAAAGTGCGTAGCGGACATCACAATGGCGTATCTGAGTTCCATCGACTTGTGGCATGTCCAATGCATCGTCACTATCGGGACTGATTAGACCTAAGTCAATGGTTGGAGAAGTCTGTAGTTTGAGTTCGAGCAATTGATGGCGTACGTCCGGGAATCTCCCATCATCCCGAAAGTCTGAATATCCAAGCTGATTACAGACCAACTTATGTAACTCGGCACCTCGATTCCTTTCTTGGTCAGAACCAATATCCCCAAATGAACTCCCGACAAGGGGACAGAGACGCTCAAAAATCTCTTGTATGGACATAAGTTCCCCATGTTCCGGATAACTAATTGGACTCTGTTTGGCTATAGTTATGTTCGTTTTACTCACGATGGGACGAAGATTTTCTGAGTCAATATCGCATACTAATTCAGTACGCTTGTCAGTGGGTACGAGACTGGCTTGATATTTTTGAGTGAGCGTTCCTGTAGTATCAAGGTTTGACAACATATCGCCCGATACAACCTTTACTTTATTAACAACGTCATTCTCCGGTGACACTTGTATCAAGACATATCTACGGCTGGATGGGATATCTTCATTCCATATTTGGAGATTTCTTGACTTCTGAATATATACATCAAAGTTCTGACCCGTAAACCTTGGCTGAGTTTTCTTAAACGATGCGGGGATGGGATATCCTAGGACTTTACAAATTTCCGTTTTTACAACCTTGGAACGGGTTCTGAGTGGCAAAGAACCAAGATTCAACCCTTCAAGTCCCTTGTTGAGAATAACCTCCAAATGCCTCGATGGAATCCAGAGGTCGGAGTCACCAATTTCAATTTGGTCGTAGATAGTGAGTCCACTGGCAGTAATGTTTTTTACTCGTTGTGCTCCCTCTTGCTCAATCAGATTAACGTCATTTACCATTCCGTTTACTTCCCTTCAAAAGGCAGTATGTAAGCAACTGGAATTTCCAATGCATTTGCGATTTTCTTCAAATTCAGAACGGTAACGTTTCGTTCTCCCCGTTCGACCGCACCCACGTATGTACGATGAAGGCCACACAAAAAGGCAAGGTGTTCCTGAGACCACCCTTTGTCCTCACGGATTTTCCTTATCTGTTTCCCTAAATGCTTGAGATATGTTTGGTCGCTATGTACGGTTTCCATGGCAATACTTTCCCCCATTGATGACTATTAGTCGACAGACTATTAGTAGCACTGTAGGAGATTTTCAGTTACACTTGTGCTACCGGGAAACTTTTTGTCACCCAACCCCTGCTTATGTCAAGTGAAGTTTTGATATGTATGCCTTCTGTCGTGACAAAACCTCCCCATGTTATACTTCAAAGCGTTGAACGGAGTTCATCTGGAACTCCCTAAAACCTTCACATTTTCAAAGGAGCAAAGTATGAAAAATTCACTTGAAAATAAATACACGAAGCGAAAGGCAACCGGGTCTCACTTCACTCCGCCAGAATTGGCATCGGTGGTCACAAGACGAATATTGCGGGAAATTGAAATTGGGGATGCACGCGATGCCATGACAGTGCTAGACCCAGCCTGCGGTGACGGAGAACTGTTACTGGCCTTTGATACTCAGACGAAAAACTTGAACCTGAGTTTGGTGGGCATTGAACAAGACCCTGTGTCGTTGGCAGGTGCTGAAAATCGACTCCAGGATTGTAAGCATTCAACCAACTTCATCCACGGCGACTTCCTTGAAATGGCAGGTAATTCGAAGCAAGTTTCTTTGCCTTTGTTTGACGATGCACCGCAATTGGACAACCTTGCTCTCGTCGATATCATTATCGCGAATCCGCCTTACGTTCGTACGCAAGTGCTCGGAGCTGAGAAAGCACAGCAATTGGCAGCCAATTTTGGGCTAAGTGGAAGGGTCGACTTATACCACGCTTTTTTAGTCGCGATGACAGCGAAGTTAAAACCGGGAGGAATACTCGGAGTCATCACTTCAAATCGCTATTTGACGACTCGTGGCGGGGCGGCTATTCGTGAATTTCTGAACTGTAATTATGACATCATCGAAATTCTAGACCTTGGGGATACCAAGTTGTTTGAAGCGGCTGTATTACCCGCAATTTTTATCGGGAGAAAAAAGAATCTTGTTGGACGACCCCACGACGGTGACGTAAACGGTTCGCGTTTTCTCAGGATTTACGAGGGTAAGAACCACCCTGAATTGCAAATACCCGTTGTTCAGTCCGTATATGATTTATTGGATTCCGAAACGAGTGGAACATACCAGTCTCTGAATGAATCGAAAGTGTATACCGTCTCTACTGGAAATCTTGAAATTTCCACTGACCACACCCAGCCTTGGGTGCTCGCAACTTCCAATGAGAGTTTGTGGATAAATCAAATCGACAGTCGGAGTATGTGCCGTATTGAGGAAATCGCAAATGTGAGGGTAGGAATTAAGACCACAGCAGACACGGTTTTTATCCGTTCAGACTGGGATGGTCTAGATGAAGAACTACGACCAGAGACGGAATTACTTAGACCCTTGTTTTCGGCTGAGTATGCGTCTCGATGGAGACCAACGGAAAGTAAACCTACTCGACGTGTTCTCTACACACATCATGTCACATCCGGGAAACGTCGACCAATTGAACTCGACAAATTTCCAAAGGCAGAAAGATATCTCGAACAACATCGAGCACGCCTTGAAGGTAGGGAATACGTCCGAAAGGCGGGGCGAATGTGGTACGAAATCTGGGTTCCACAAAATCCTTCCCAGTGGAAACTCCCAAAAGTAGTATTCCCAGATATCAGCCCTGAACCAAAGTTCTTCTTTGACACTGAAGGCTGCATAGTTGACGGGAATTGCTATTGGATTGCACCGAAGGATGACACAGACACAGATATACTTTTTTTGATTATGGCAGTTGCAAACAGCCATCTCATGACCAAATATCACGACATAGCGTTTCAGAACAAACTGTATGCGGGTCGTCGAAGATACTTGACGCAGTATATCAATAAGTACCCGATACCCGACCCATCATCTGATAACGCAGTTCGTTTAATATCGCTGGCAAAGAGGCTTGTTTTTGAGAACATGTTGCCCGAAGCAAAAGAGGAGATTGAACGCGAGATTGAACTCCATACTGCTCTTGCATTTGGGGTGCACAATGATTGACCTTTTTGTTTATGACCGGGAGCGACTTTGCCCCGGTCTTTTTTCGTCGTCAATTTTCCATCGCCAGTGAATCGGCGGCAAGTTGCATGAGGATGTCGTGTTCCTCTCCCCAGATATTCCCGCACACATCTTGACAATTAACTCTCATTCTCGATGCAGCGCGCGGCGTACGTTGCAAACTTTGTGCCCGTATCCGGCCGGAAACTCTTCACCGCCTTGATCAGTCCGATCGTCCCGAGCGAAATCATGTCGTCCTCGTCCACGCCGGAATCGCGAAACTTTTTAGCAATAAAAGCCACGAGCCGCAGATTGTGCTCCACCAATTCATGATACGCCTGCTCTTCACCCTGCTGCACGCGCGTGAGACAGGACCGCTCGTCGGCTTCATTGAGTGGTTGTGGAAATGCCTGGTTTTTTACATAGGACACAAGTGTTGCAGACTCCCGAACAGCCAGGGAAATTAGCGCGACGATCGCAGACACGAAAGTTGTCCCCCTGCCCATTTCGCCTTGACGTACGTGGAATCGCGGCCAACACCGACGGACGCGGGAAACGAATCATTCCATCGTATGTCGCATCCGGCCGAACGGTGCAGCGCCCCTCTTCTGCGCGGGAGATTTGTATTGTTTGCCAATTAGACGCTAAAGTTCTCGCAGATCCCAATGTTTTTTCACAGTTTCCTATTGCGCGCAACTGCAAAAGGTGGTAGTCTTTCTCTAGTAAATATGTGGGTGAACCTTAACGCAAAATGTATTCCTGAGGTGAACCCGAAAATGATGCACAAATCCCTTTGTTTCGCGGTACTTCGCGAGTCGGATGGGAAAAACCCACTTCCAGAAGGAGGCGTATTGTAAATGATGAAGTCCACAGGAATTGTCCGCAAGGTTGACGAGCTGGGCCGGGTGGTTATCCCGATTGAGTTGCGCAGGACGCTCGGAATCGGCGAGAAAGACGCTCTGGAGATCTACGTCGACGGAGACCGTATCATTTTGAAAAAGTACGAGCCCGCATGCATCTTCTGCGGACAGGCGGATGAGATTATTCACTTCCGCGGCAAGAACATCTGCCCGACGTGCATTGGAGAAATGGCCAAAGCGTCCGTCTGACCTGCTGTCCGGCCGGCGCCGCAGCGCCCGATTCCTCCTGCTTTGGCAGGAGGTGGGGAACTGTGGCGCCGGCTTTTCTTTGTCAAACCCGGCCGCGAAAGACCGCGTTTGCACTGGCGCCGATCAGGCGTCCTCCCCCGCGTGCGCCAACAGTTGCCTGTACAGCTCGTTGCGCGAAAGCCCCCGCAGCTTTGCCGCCTCCCGCACCGCTTCATTGCGCGAGCATCCGCGGCCCGTCAGCACCGCCACGTGCTCTTCAGCGGTAAGCGAGACCATGGCCGCACCTGCGGCAGCCAGGGCGCACGGCTCTCCGTCCGCACCAGCGTCCTTCCCCTGACCGGCTTGCGACGCACGATCTGCCGCATCCGATGACTCCCGCTCCACTCCGACACCCTCGACGAGCACGACCAGTTCACCGCGCAGACCCTCCCCGGCCAGGCGCGTCGCGGCTTCGCGCAGCGATCCGCGCACGTACTCCTCGTGCAGCTTGGTCAACTCGCGGCCAATCACGAACCGTCTGTCGCCCAGGGCGTCCGCCATCGCCGCCAGCGTCGCGCCGATACGATGCGGCGATTCATAGAAAATCTGCGTCTCCCGGCGCTGGCTCAATTCTGTGAGACGTCTAGCGCGCTCTTTGTCGGACCGGGGAAGGAAGCCGTGAAAAGAGAAGCTGTGCGTGTCGAGTCCCGAACCCACCAAGGCCGTGACGAACGCAGTGGGTCCCGGAAGGACGACAAAGGGCAGACCGTCGGCCAGCAGTCTTGCGACCACTTCGGCTCCCGGATCCGACACGCCCGGCGTCCCGGCGTCGGTCACAAGTGCGCCCTGTGCGCCCTGTTCAAGCTGCCCGACAATCCGTTCCAGGGCAGCGCGCACGTTGTGCTGATGGCAAGAAAACAGTTGTGGCGGATGGATGTCAAAGTGGGTCAGCAGTTTGCGGGTGTGACGGGTATCTTCCGCCGCGATGAACTGCGCGTCGCGCAGCACCTGAAGGGCGCGCAGCGTGATGTCCTGCAGGTGGCCAATCGGTGTTGGCACGAGGTACAGGATACCCTGCCCGGTCGGAGGGCGCTCGCTCACCGGCCGTCGCCTCCCTTCACGATGTGCGCTGAAGGTTCTGCAGGCAAAACAGACACTCCCCCTGCCGCAATCCTCCGTAGTTCACATTGCAGATGTGGAACCCTTCCTCATACAGATCGCGCAGGTACATGGCCGCCTCGCTCGTCTCCACGCGATGCTCGTCCACGTACAGCCGCGCCCGCTCACGCAAGTGCTCATTCTCAGTCGCGAGCCTCTGATTGTCATCGGCCAACTCTTCGAGTTGCAGTTTGAGCGAGCCGAGTTCTTCATAGAGTCGACCGATCTGTTCCTGCAAACGTTCCACCTGGCGTATCGCGAGCTGACGATCCACAGATCCATCACCACTTGTTCCCCGATATAACCGCGCGTTCCGATCAGCATTTCTTGCCGCCGCAGACATGGCGCAACTGCCCCTCCGCGCCCAGGCTGACGTCGTCACCAGTCCGCCAGCAGCGCGGCTTCCAACGCGGACACGGGGTTGACGTGGCTCAACAGGCGGCGGCGCAATTCGGCTGCGCGCGCCGCCATCGCAACCGCCTTGCGGACACTGACGGCGTCGGCCAGTTCACGCATCCGATCGGCGTGCGACGCAAACACCACCGGCGACAGACCGCTCGCCACCCCCGCCAGGTCGCGCGCGCATGCCATCCAGCGGTCTGCAAAGCGCAGCCAGCCGTCTGTCCCAAGGTCCATCTTGGCAAATTTGTCCGCCGCAAGGTGCCAGGCGACATCCGGCCGCTCTGCCAGGGCCGCCGTCACCTCGAGCACCGCCGCATCAATTGCCAGTTCGGCGTCCGTCGGCGGCCCGAGTGCGCCACCCTCGGCGGATGCGTGCAGCCGGATGGTGAAGCACCGCGAACGGACCGTCTGCAACAGCGCGGAGGGCGCCGTCGTGGCAAGCAGGAACAGCCTTCCCGCGTGCGGTTCTTCCATCCACTTGAGTATGGAATTCGCCGCTTCCGTCGTCAATCGGTCAGCGGAATACAGGACGACAATATGGCGCGCCGAACCGCTCAGCATGCGCGCGTCGGCGCGCTTAACCTGACGCATCTGGGCGAGTTTCAGACTCGCGCCGTCCGGCGTCAGGCTGGTCAGCCCTGCGTGGTTGCCCGACTGCACCCGCAGGCACGCTACACACGCCCCGCAAGCCGCGCCGCCCTGGCGCGGGCTGGCGCACAAGAGCGATTCCCCGATCCGCCGCACGGTGTCCGAGACAAATCCCGCGTCCTCTCCTGTGACAACATACGCGTGTCCAAGCCTGTCCCGGTCGAGTAAAGCGCGCATCCTCGCCACACATTGGTCCGCGTTCGTCCCGACCACCCCGTTTCTCCCCGACCGACCGTCGCCTCACAGGCGCAGACTCACCAACAAGCCCTTGATCTCCCCGATCACATGGAGCAGTTGCAGTGATTCGCGCTCGTCGCCCAGCACAATCCGCAAGAGTTGCAGCAGATGGTCGTCGATCTCCTCAACCAGCGCGTAGACCTTGCGCTGTCCCGGCGCTTCGTCAACAGCGGAATTCGAGATGATAAAGCCGTTCTCGACAACCTCTTTCACGAAGGCGCGCACAGCGTCCCTGTACGCCTGGGCAAGCGCCATGGACGGCGCTTTGAGCAGCCTGTTGCCAAGCTCCTCGACGCTGGCCGTCAGACGAGCCACCTCTCCGTCCGCGATGCGCCGATCCGCCGTCCGCAACACGCTCGCGAATTCGTCGCCTTCTGTGCGGTGGCCCGCAGCCGCATTGCGCAGCTCCGGCCGTCGCGCGGACGACCGTGACTTGCGTTCGATTTTCATCATGTCACTCCGGACTCTGTCACATGTCTCCCGGACGCGCGTTCCCTAAAACTGTTCAAACCGCTCGACCCGGACGACAAACACCGTGGCGCCGCCCACCTGCACGGACACCGGATAGGAGACGTACGACTCGACCTGATTGCCCAGAGGCGACAGCGGTGTGACAAGTTGTTCGCGCGCCCGGCAGCTCTTGCGGATCGCGGTCATGACTTCCTCGGTGCGATCATCGTCCACACCAATCATAAACGTTGTGTTGCCTGCGCGCAAAAAGCCGCCAGTAGAGGCCAGCTTGGTCGCGCGAATGCTCGCTTTGACAAGCGCGTCGGAGAGACGGGAAACATCCTTATCCTGCACGACGGCAAAGATGAGTTGCATCTGCTCTTCACCCCCTCTGCACGACCGCTTCAACCGCCTGCCATACGGTCAGGGACACATCCTCGGGCGCGCCCGACCCGTCCACCCACGCCACGCGCTCCGGCTCGCGGTCGCGTATCGAACGCAGCCCCTCGCGAACGCGCGCAAAGAAAGCGGGCCCGCGCTGTTCCAGGCGATCCTGTCCAGCGGTCCCGTCGCGCGCAGACAGGCGCACCATCGCCACTTCCACGGCGACGTCGACCACAATGGTCTTGTCCGGCGTGATTCCCGACACGGCGCGACGGTTGATCTCCAGAACCGCTTCTTCCGTGAGCTGCGGATCGGCGAGTCCACGCCCCTGATACGCCACACTGGCGTCGAGAAAGCGGTCGCAGACCACCAGCAGTCCCCGCGCAAGCGCCGGCAGGATCACTCGGCGCACGTGCTCCGCCCGCGACGAAGCGTACAGATACGCCTCCGTGACGGGCGTCATTTCCGACGAGGGATCCAACAGAAGCGCGCGAATCGCATCTCCGACGGGCGTGCCGCCGGGTTCGCGCGTCCGCACGAATGGTATCCCATTGTCTTTCAGACGTTGGCACAGGAGATCGACCTGGGTCGTTTTCCCGGCCCCATCGATGCCTTCAACGGTGATAAACTGTCCGCGCCGCTCCAGACCCATTCCTCCAGACTCACTCCTTAAAGCAACAGACCGTTCCATCGCGCAGGTTCAGTCCGTCCACACGCACCCCAAGACTGCGCAGACGGACGAGTCGCGCGCACACCCGCTCCGTGAAGCGCTCGCCGCAAAGCGTGAGCGGAACCCCGGGCGGATAGACGATCACAGGCGCGGCGGCGCGTCGTCCGACAGCGGCGGCGGCCGGAAGCCAGACCGTCGCGCCAGCGGACGGGCACATGTCGATGAGCCCGTCCGTCTCCGCTGGCTGCCAGGCGTCTTGCGCGAAGGACACCGCGACGCCCGTCCCGCGCGCCGCTTCCGGACACAGGTCCAGCAGCGCGTCCACAACCCGCTCCACGTCGCGCCGGCTGTTCGCATAGGTCCACAATAGCAGGACGCTGCGCTCATCGCACAACTCCACAAAAATACCATAACTCTCGCGCAACTGGTCGGCGAGGACGCACCCCTCGCAGCCGTACGCGCCTGCGTCCAGCACCCACTTGAACGGGTCCCGGGCCAGATTTCCCGGCAATTGCACAAGCAGGTCCGGCCGCTCCCGCTCCAGAAGTCGTTGCGCCTCGCGCAGGAGATCGATCATGACAGCGATGCGCGCCCGCCCTTCGGTGGCCAACTGGGCGCGAACCGCATCCAACGACGCGAGCAGAAGATAGGAGGGGGAACTCGTCTGCACCGTGCGAAGCGCCCTCCTGACCGTCCCGGGGTCGACGCGGGCCCCGGAGACGTGCTGGAAAGCGGTCTGGGTCAGCGCCGCAGCCATCTTGTGGGCGCTGTGCACCACCACGTCGGCGCCGGCCTGCACCGCGGACATCGGGAGATCCGGATGGAAAGGAAGGTGCACCCCGTGCGCCTCGTCGACCAGCACCACGACATCCGCGGCGTGCGCCGTGCGGACCAGCGCCGCAACGTCTGAAACGACGCCCTCGTACGTCGGACTCGTCAGTATCAGCGCCCGGGCGTCGGGGTGCCGCCGCAACGCGCCTCGCAAATCGCCGTCGGACAGCGCGCCCCACAGCGGGAGGCCGGCGGATGAGCGCACCAACGGCGGACTCAGGACGGCCACACGCGCCCTGGCCAGTTGCAGGCCATTCCACACCGAGAGGTGCGCGTTGCGGCCGACGAGCACAACGTCCCCAGGATGCACCACCGCAAGAATGGCTGCCAGATTGCCGGCCGTGCTGCCGCCCACCAGAAAATTCGTGGCATCGCAGCCAAAAGCATGGGCCGCAAGTGCCTGCGCCTGCTCAATGGGTCCACGGGCCGCATACAGGTCGTCCAATCCCGGCAGTTCCGTGGCGTCCCACGCCGCAAACGGCCCGGCCAGATGGGCCACCTGCGCAGGCAGGCCCCGACCCGCCTTGTGTCCGGGCGTATGCAACGAGACGCGCTCGACGCGCTGGTGTCGCGTCAGGGCCTCCACGATGGGCATCCGCGACTGTTCCATTCCGGTTATCCCGACTGCTTCGCGCCTTTTCTCCATCGCAATTTTCTCCATCGCAATGTAGATTCGCCCTCGCACTTGAAAATCCTGCCGTCCGTCCGGCCGGAAGCGCCTGTTTACGGCGAGGCGCAACCCGGCTCGGACGAGTCGGGTCCTCCGGCCATCAGATCCTTCCAGATCGTGCGCAGCCTTGCGACGAAGAATGCATAAAGCTCGTCATCCGCTTCGGTCAAAATCATCTCCCGCTCACAGTCCGCACAAATAAACTGCGAGAGGATGTGGATCCCGTCGGATGTTTGACACTCACACACCACGCAGGTGAAAGCCGTCCGTTCCTCCATACAGTTTTCACGTTCCTCCACATAGTCGCTTCATCCGCGCCGCACGCTGCGCTGCCGCACCGCCGCAATCAGAATTGTCACTGTTCCCTTGACAACCAGTATACCTCTCTAGCGCTTCTCTTATACGAGATGCGATCCCCGCGCTGCGCGCACCCATACTATGCCTCCGCGCGGGGGTTGGTGCGCGGGAACGGCGCGCGGGCAGGGCCGTCTGGACGCGCCCTGCCCGACAGTCTATACTGAAGCGGGGCGATCCGCCTTTGCAGGTACATCTGGTCCGGCGGACGAGGGGGTCCGTCCATTGTCTGTCGATTCACAGGGGAAGTTCACGCGGGGCGCCACATCCATGGTTGTGTCCGTGTTCATCGCAAAACTGCTCGGCATACTCTTCGTCGTTCCGTTACAGAACCTGATCGGAACCTATGCCCTCGGTCTATACCAACTTGTCTATCCGCTCTACAGCGTGATGCTCACGTTGACCACGGCCGGCTTCCCGCTCGCACTCTCAAAGACCATCAGCAACTTCGCCGCGCGCGGCGAGTTTCGCAAGGCGGGCGCCACCTACTCCATCGTCGGCAGAACGCTTGCGCTCTCAGGGATTGTCGGCTTTTTCGCCATGTGGTTCGGCGGGCCGCTCTTTCTCGCCGGTACGGGCGCGGGTCCCACTGTCGTCCGGTCGGCCCTGCCGGCCGTGCGCGCGCTTGCCCCCGCCCTGCTCGTGCTGCCCTTGATGAGTGCACAGCGCGGTTACCTGCAGGGCAACCTGCGACTGGAGCCTTCTGGCAGCTCCCAGGTATTGGAGCAGCTTGTCCGTGTCGGCATTGTCCTGCTCGGTCTCATCGTCGCCGTGCGCATGGGCGCGGGGCCGTCCACCACTGCCGCCATCGCGACCTTCGGCGCGACGGCCGGCGCCGTCGCCGCCTTCGTGTTCCTGTTACGCGCCGTGCGCAAGCTGCGCACGGAACTCGCGCGAAAATCGCGCTTTGCTCCCCGCCCCAGACTTGAGCCCGGCCCCGTCCTTGGGCAGTTGTTCGTCTACTCACTGCCGATCGCGCTCGGTACGCTTGTCTTGCCTTTGTCGCAGAGCATCGATGCCTGGACGGTGACAAGAGAACTGCGCACTGCCGGCGTCAGCGCCGCTGCTGCCGTCACACTGTACGCGATCTACAGCGGCGAGGCGCTGCGGCTCATGCAGGTCCCGCTGTCGTTTGCGACCGCGATCGGCGCCTCGGTCATGCCGGCCGTGACCGAGGCGGTCGCCCTGCGCGACGGCGCGGCGGCACAGCACAGGCTGCTGACGGCGCTCCGCATGACCGCGTTCGTGACACTGCCGGCCGCCGTCGCGCTTGCGGCTTTGGCCCGGCCCATTGACATCGCGCTGTTCCGGCAGCCAAACGGCGTGCCGGTGATCGCCGTCGCGGCGGTGATCAGCGTCTTTAGCGCGCTCGAACTGGTTTCAACCTATATCCTGCAGGGCTACAACGCGTTCTATCGGCCCGTCTGGCACATGGGGGCAGGCGCCGCGGTCAAGCTGGCGGGCAATCTCGTGTTCATCCCGATCATCGGCGTCAGCGGCGCCGCGCTGGGCAGTGTTTTCGGCTACATGGCCTCGTCGTGGCTGAACATGACAAGCCTGCGCCGCATCGCCCGGACGCGCGTGACGTTCCTGGCGGCCGCCTGGCGGCCGCTCGTTGCGGCGGCAGGCGCCGGACTCTTTATGTATATTGTCAATCAGGTGTATGTCATCGTCTCGTTTCGTCTGCACACGCCCGATTCGCGCCCGCTCGCGCTCTTGTGCATCGTCGTGGCGGGGGGGCTCGGCGCCCCGCTGTACCTCGGCGTCGCCCTGTGGATAAAAGCCGTCACAAAAGCGGAACTCGCAAGTCTTCCGCTGCTCGGACGCCTCGTCCATCTCGTCGGGCGGTAGGGCAACCGTGGTCATCCAAAGTTGCCCCCACGGCCCTTTGCGGAACCATCGGCAGGTGTGCTGCGCCGTCGCGCGTTTTGCGGCGCAGCCCGCTGACGGTCACAGAATCCACCGCTGCAGCACCGCCAAGGCCGCGACGCCAGGCAGTCCCAGCACGCTCGCGACGCCGGCCGAGGCGAAATTCAGCGGCACGTGGACGCCGAACGCCTTGCCGAGGTAATCAATCACAAGCAGCCCCACACAGCCCACCACCGTATTGCGCAGCAACGCGCCAAAAAAGGCCGCCGGATTCTTCACGATCCAGCCGATGACCATCGCCAATGCGACCACCGCGCCGAGAATCATCCAAGCCACCGCCGGAATCTGCATGCGCCCACCCCTCACTGCAAGGGCGTATCGCGCGAAGACTCCTGCGGAACCACTGCGCGATAGCGCTCTGAATGAACTTTGAGCTGGTCTGCGTCCGTAACCCGGCCGCTTGGCTCGACGCTGAGCCGGCGCCGGCGCGCAATGCGCAGCAGCCCCTCGTAACGCATCTCGGCGGCCAGCAGCATGTAGATCGCGTCGTCAATGATCTCGGGGTCCACAGCATCGTTGAACTGCTGCAGCGCAATTCCCCACTCCCTGTGCGCGTCCCAGAGGTCCTGCCACAATTTTTCGCTTTCCGACTGCTTGCGTTCCGCCTCAGCCATCCCGTTACCTCCGTATCTCTGCGAGATACTAGAGTATAGTGGGACGTTGGACGAAGTATGCTCACATGGGGCGGCGAAATTCCAACGCCCGCGCAAGCGTCATTTCATCCGCGTATTCAATATCTCCGCCAACCGGCAACCCGTGTGCGATGCGGGTCACCTTCAAGTGCTCGAAGCCCGCGGCCAGGCGCCCGATGTACATGGCGGTCGTCTCTCCCTCGATCGTTGAACTGGTCGCCAGGATCAGTTCCGTCACTGTGTCATCGCCGAGCCGCACCAGCAGTTCGCGCATTCGGATGTCGTCCGGTCCCACGCCGTCAAGCGGAGAAATCGCCCCGCCGAGCACGTGGTACAGGCCGCGGTAAGAGCCCATGCGCTCAAACGCAAAGACGTCCCGCGTATCCTGGACGACGCAGACCGTGGAGTGGTCCCGCTCTGCGTCGGAGCAGACCTCGCACGGAGAGCGGTCGCTGATGATACAGCATTCGTCGCACGTCACGAGGTCGCGCTTTGCGCGGCGCAGCGAATCAATCAGTTCCTCGACTTGCTCCGGCTTCATGGCGACAACGTGGAATGCCAGACGCTGCGCCGACTTCGGGCCGATCCCGGGAAGTCGGCCGAACGCCTCTACGAGGCGGGCGATAGGCTCGGCAAATCCCGCCATACGCTAGAACAGCCCCGGCATGCGCAGGCCTTTGGTGTATTTGCCGATATGCTCCTCGGTCAGGTCGTCCACCTTTTTCTCCGCATCCGCGACCGCCGCGAGGATCATGTCTTCGAGCATCTCGACGTCCTCCGGATCGACCGCCTCCCGCGCGATCTTTATGCCGGTGAAGCGGCGGTGTCCGTCCATCGTCACAGTGACCGAACCCCCGCCCGCTGTCCCCGTCACCGCCAACGTGCCGAGCGTCTCCTGGGCTTTGGCCATGTCCTCCTGAATCTTCTTCGCCTGTTTCATCAACTGGTTCATGTTCTTCACAGCGAACCCTCCCGTTCGTTCTTGCCGGCCCACGTTCCTGCCGGCCCACAACGCGCCCGCTTTGCAAGCGGTTCTGCCCGCTCCGCCGCGACCCGTCAGTCGTCGCAAATGTCGACCCGATCCTCACCGAACCATTCTACCACTTTCTCCACCCACGGCTCCCGGGCCTCGGCGATTGTGGACACGGCCGCTTCGGTCGCGCCCGCTTGCGCCTCCCACTCGTCGACAAGGACCGAACGCACGCGCAGCGGAGCGCCGAATCGATCGGACAGACCCCGCTCAATCACGGTCCTGTGCGGCTCAGCCATCACGGTGTTGGCATGCAGCTTGCCAGGAAAGGCTATCACCAATTCCGAACCGTCCAGGCCCACCGGTTTTCCCGGATGGAGCCACGCCCGCGTCTGCACGCTGTTCTGTTTCAATTCATCGAGAAACGCGGTCCAGCCCGCCTCAACGCGCCCGAACACCGCTTCTGTCTCTCCACTGGTCCGCACTCCCCCTGCGGATGCCCGCGCAGGAGGGGTGTCGGCTTCTTCCGCCGCTCCGCCGCCGGGTGCCCGGGCGCCGTCTCCCTGCGCTCCGCTCCTTTGCGCATCGGAGCGTTGCCCGGTCGCCGAGCGCCTCCGGTCGACCCCCGCCGGCTCACCCTGAGACCCCTGAGACCCCTGAGACCCCTGAGACCCCTGAGACCCCTGAGACCCCTGAGACCCCTGAGACCCCTGAGACCCCTGAGACCCCTGCGCGTCGCTGCCGCGCGCGCGCCGCCCGGCTGCCTGGTCCACTTGCGCAACGCCCCCAAGCAGGTCCGACAGGCGCGCATCGAGCACCGTAACGCGCCGCGAAAGCCGCGCCACCTCCGCTCTGAGCGCATCGTCACTCGCGGCGGCCGCCGCGACCGAATCCCCGCCAGCGCCGCCCGGCGCAACAGCCTGACCGGCTGCCTCCTCCAAAGCACCGCCCGTGCGCTCCGGACGCCGGAGGGCCCCAGGCGGACCGAACGCAGGCCGCACAGCGGCCGCCTGCTGCTGCGGCGCCTCATCCACCGACAGGCCGAGCAAGCCGATCTCTACAAATAGCCGCGGCTGTGGCTGATACCGCAGTTCTGCCTGCAGTTTCCCAAGCCGCTCCACAATCTCGATCAGGCGGGCATCGGTCATTCGTTCCACGACAAGCGGAAACGTCGGATCAAAGAGAGCGCGGCTGCCGGCATCCCCGGATCGCATCCCATGATTCCACAATACGCCGTCCCGTCCGTATGCAAGCATGTCATTCACCAGTTGCAAAGGATCGCCCCCGCGCTCCCACGCGCTGGCAAGCGACCCCAACAGTTCCGGAACGGCTCGCCGCAGCATGCAGCCGTACAGTTCCCCCACCTGCTCGCTGGAGATGCCCGACAGCACCTCGGCGACCTGCTCGACGCCGACAGCCCCGTCGGCGAAGGCCAAGACCTGGTCGAGCAGCGACAGCGCGTCCCGCAGCCCCCCTTCGCTCGCCCGGGCGATATGCCACAGCGCGACATCCTCCACCCGCACGGACGCCGCGCTATCCGCCACCTTGCGCAGCCGCTGCGCAACGAGATCCGGTTTTACGCGCTGAAAATCGAACCGCTGGCAGCGCGAGGCGATCGTCGCGGGAACCTTGTGCACCTCCGTGGTGGCAAGAATGAACAACAGGTAGTCCGGAGGCTCCTCAAGGGTCTTGAGCAGCGCGTTGAACGCTTCCGGCGTCAACATGTGGACTTCGTCAATGATGTACACCTTGCGCGCAACCTCTGCGGGCGCATAGCGCACCTGATCCAACAGGCTGCGGATCTCGTCGACGCCCCGATTGGACGCCGCGTCCATCTCGATGACGTCGAGCGTCTGACCCGCCGCGATTGCCCGGCACGCACCGCACGCATTGCACGGTTCCCCATCGACCGGCGACTCGCAGTTCACAGCCTTCGCAAGTATCTTCGCCAGGCTCGTCTTGCCGGTGCCGCGCGGACCCGAGAACAGATAAGCGTGCGCCAGTCTGTCCAGGCGCAGGGCATTGCGCAGCGTCGTGACCACGTGTCCCTGTCCCACGACATCCGCGAATGTCTGCGGCCGCCATTCGCGGTAGAGAGCTTGATATGACACCCCGTCGTCACTCCTCGCCGCAGGTCGGTAACGCCACAGAAAATGTCGTTCCGAATCCCTTGTTCAAGACGCGTATCTGTCCGCCAAGGTCCGACATGATACGCTGGCAGATGGGCAATCCCAGGCCAAAACCTGTCTCCCGGGTTGTAAAAAAAGCGTCAAAAATCCGGTCCATCATGTAATTCGGTATTCCCGGCCCTGTGTCTGTCACATGCAGCCACACCAACGGCTCCGCGGCGGCGCATTCGCTGGAAATCGACAGTTCACCGCCATTCTCCATAGCCTGCACCGCGTTCCGCGCCAGTTGCATGATCACCTCGCGCAAGAGCGCGTCATCGGTGAGGATGTCCGGCACTCTGTCGCGTCCGACGCGCAAGTCCACGCCCCGCTCCGACGCATACGCGCGAAGTTGCGGTTCCAGCTCCTGCGTGAACGCGTCCACGTTCACGCGCTTCAATCGCACCGGCTCCGCGCGCGACAGAAGGACAAGGTTGTCCACCAGTTTCGCGATTCGCGCGAGTTCCGCGGCGATAATATCCGTATAGGAGAGTTCGCGTTCCATCCCGTTGCGCACAAAATTGTCCCGCAGCATTTGCGTAAACCCGCTGATGGACGTCAGGGGGTTGCGGATCTCGTGGGCGATGCCCGCGGCGATTTTCCCGATCGTGGCCAACCGTCCATGATCGTGCATGCGGCCTTCCAGAGTGGCGATGTTTTCCACTTCGCGAAAAACAAAAACCCATCCCGCGTCGCCGCTGGCCAACGCGTCAACCAGCACGCTGCTCGACTGGTGGGCGCGTTCAATATGGACGAGACGGGACTGATACGGAATCTTGTCATCGAGGGTGGCCTGAATGGAGGAGAGCAGCGCCGGATGGGCAACGAGCGCCGACGCCAGGTGTACGCCCGGCCCGCTGTCAAGCCCAAGCAGGACCTCCAGCGCGTGATTCGTCTGCACGATCACGCCGTCCCGCGTCAACCGCAGAAAGGGAACGTGTTCAATAAGGACATCGCCAATCGGTCGCATCTGCATCGCGGAGTCCATTTCCATGGTGCCGCCGTCCGCCCCTTGACAATCCGTCGCCAACCCACGAGGCATAGAGATTTATGACAATCGGACCTTATCTGTGGTGGGGAATTTTCATATGGCCGCCGACTCAATGCAACAGCGGCACGGTAGGACTCTCAGCGCCACCTGACCAGGCGTGACTGCGGCGCCCGGACGGGTGCCCTTAGTGCTGCTTCCGCCAGGACCTGACACATTTCAGGCGCGTCCGTCGCGCAGGACCCGGCCAGGTGGGCGCTGAGACTCATACCGCAGAAAAATGGCGGAGAGAGTGGGATTCGAACCCACGAGCCCCTGTAAAGGACTACTCGCTTTCGAGGCGAGCTCCTTCGACCACTCGGACATCTCTCCGCATCAACGGACCTATCCGCCGCGTTTGGCGCGAAAGAAGTCCTTGACCATCATAGCACATTTGTCTTCCAGAACGCCAGTCTTGACACAGGGATAATGATTCAGTCCCGTAAAATCCTGCACGTCAAATGACGATCCAAACGCTCCGCCTTTCGGGTTGCCCGCGCCGAACACGACAGTACTTATGCGGCTCGCGACGATCGCCCCCGCGCACATGAGACACGGCTCGACCGTCACGTACAGACGGCAGCCGTAAAGCCGCCAGTCACCGATGACACGCGCCGCGTCGCGCAGGGCGATCACCTCCGCGTGCGCCGTCGGATCGCGCCACGTCTCCCTCATGTTGCAGCCGCGGCCGATCACACTGCCCGACGCATCCACGACGATCGCGCCAATCGGCGTCTCCCCGAGCGCAAACGCCCTCCCGGCCTCCGCCAGCGCCTGTTCCATGTACGACTCGTCCATGTACGCCTCGTCCACGCACGCCTCGTCCGCCGCCCCGTCCGCCGCCCCGTCCATGTACGCCTGGTCAGGCGCACGGCCGCGCACTTCGCCTCCGCCGCCCACTCCGCTTTCACGCACTCCGCCGCACATTCCGCCATACACTCCGTTCGTCCGGCGCGCCGCGCCGCGCAAATCGGCGGGCTCCGACCAGAACCGATTTTTTCCTCCAAGCATAGGCTGTTAAACACCGTTCTCAGGAGGAGAGCCGACCATGTGTGGAATCGCCGGCTACATTGATTATGAGCATAATATCCGCCAAAGCCAACCGGTCCTGCAGGCGATGGCAGCGACCATGCGTGACCGCGGGCCCGACGCCCACGCGACGTGGGCCGTCGAACACGCGGCATTTGGACACCGGCGGCTCATTGTCATCGATCCCGAGAGCGGGTCCCAACCCATGACCCGGCGCGTCAAAGAGCGCACCTACACGATCGTCTACAACGGCGAACTGTACAATACAGACGAACTGCGGGATTCTCTGCGGACTCGCGGTTACACGTTCCAATCACGGTCGGACACGGAGGTGCTCCTCCTCTCGTGCGTGGAATGGGGCGACGAGTGCGTGACACGGGTCAACGGGATCTTCGCGTTCGCCGTTTGGCGCCACGAAGACGAGCAACTCTTCATGGCGCGCGATCGCCTCGGAGTGAAGCCGCTGTTTTACGCGGCGCAGGGTTCCGCCTTCGTGTTTGGCTCCGAATTGAAATCCATTCTGGCGCACCCCGCGATCACCCCGCGGGTAAGCCGCGAGGGACTAGCCGAAGTTCTCTTTGTCGGCCCCGCGCGGACCCCCGGTCACGGCATCTTCCGCAATGTGCACGAACTGCGGCCCGGCCACATGCTCGCGCTCTCCCGTTCCGGCGCGAAAGTGACGCCGTACTGGCGACTCGAAAGCAGACCGCATGAGGACGACTTCCCGAAGACAGTCAGGCGCGTGCGGGAATTGTTGGAGGACGCGGTGGTCCGCCAACTCGTGTCCGATGTGCCCATCGCGACCCTGCTCTCCGGCGGTCTGGACTCAAGCGCCGTCAGCGCCATCGCGGCCCGTTCACTGGCCGCCCAGGGGCGCGGACAGCTCCAGACATTCTCGGTGGACTTTGTCGACATGGACCGCTATTTCCAGGCAAATTCGTTCCAGACGGGCCGCGACGCCCCGTGGGTCGACCGCGTCTCGCGCCATCTTGGCACGGCCCATCACAATGTCGTCATCGACACGCCCGCCATGAACGAACACCTCCTGCGGCCTCTGTCCGCGCGCGATCTGCCCGGCATGGCCGATATCGACGTGTCCCTCTACATGTTCTGCCGCGACATCAAACGGGACGCCACCGTCGCACTGTCTGGCGAGGCGGCCGACGAGGTATTCGGCGGCTACCCCTGGTTCCATAGGGACGACGCCCTGTCGGCCGACACTTTCCCGTGGTCGCTGCGCCTTGGGGAACGCATGCGCATGTACAATCAGGACCTGCTCGGCGCCTTGCGACCGGCAGAGTACGTCCACGACCGCTACCGCGAAGCCCTCGCCGAGGTTCCCCGCTTGGAAGGCGAGACACCCCGCGAAGCGCGCGTCCGCGAGATCTCCTATCTAAACGTCACGCGCTTTCTCTCGACGTTGCTGGAACGGAAAGACCGCATGAGCATGGCGGCAAGTCTCGAAGTCCGCGTTCCGTTTTGCGACCACCGCCTGGTCGAGTATGTATGGAATATTCCCTGGGAAATGAAGGCGCGAAACGGCGTGCCGAAAGCCATTCTGCGCGAGGCGGTTCGCGGTTGGCTCCCGGACGACGTGATCGATCGCAAGAAGAGTCCGTACCCGTCGACTCCCCATCCCGCGTATCTTCACAAGGTGCGATCGGACCTGCAGGGCGTCTTGGACGACCCCGCCTCCCCTCTGCCTGCCCTGCTCGACACCACGGCCGTGCGCAAGGCGATGGATGACAGCCGCGGGACCCTGGAGCATCGCCCGTGGTTCGGCCAGATCATGGCCACACCGCAGATGTTTGACTACCTCGTTCAGGTGAATGCGTGGCTAAAGGCTCTTCACGTCGAACTGGAAATCTGATCTAGCGACTCTAGATGTAGCGCCCGAGGCCTCAGTCGGACGCTACATCCACCCCTTGGCGCCTGCTCTCCTTCGGATTATCCCATGTCTCCGGGGACATGTGATAATATCCCCGCTGCAGGCGCCGTGACTCCAGATGTAGCGCCCGAGGCCTCAGTCGGACGCTACATCCACCCCTTGGCGCCTGCTCTCCTTCGGATTATCACATGTCCCCTCCGCCCGCTATCCGCGGACGATGCCCTGGATGATGCGTCGCAGGGACTGCGCACTCTCCTCCAGGTCGTCGTTCACAAGCACATAGTCGTAGCGATCCATATAGGTCATTTCCAAGGGAACCCGTTCGAGTCTCTTGCGAACCTTGCTCTCATCCGCCTCACGGGTCAGCAGCCGGTGCGACAGTTCGTCCAGCGAAGGCGCAGTGATGAAAATGGTCCGCACCCGATCGGAAAACGCCTTGACGGCGTCCGTGCACCCAAGTACATCCATATCCGTGATCAGATCGTATCCGTTGTCGATCGCGTACTCAATCGTCGGCCTGTGCGTTCCGTAGTAGTCACTGGTGTGGATCCTCTTCCATTCGAGGAACTCCCCGCGTTCGATGCGCTCCTCGAAATCCTCCCGGGTCATGAACACGTACGGGTTCATCTGGCTCTCGCCAGGACGCATCGGCCGCGTCGTCGCCGACGGGACATAATACACACCGGACACGCCTTCCAGAACTCGCCCCAACAGGGTGTTCTTGCCGACGCCTGACGGCCCCGACAGGATGATGAAATAACCCTTTCGATCGTGCCGCACGGCAGGATCGAAAGCGATAAACAACTCGGGAATCATAGCGTCCTCCTGCGACATCATTCGCGCCGTCAACTTTCCCACATTATGAATGCACGTCCGGCGCGTGTCAACGACGCGCCCGTCCTTCCAAATGCGCATGTCCAGCCATTCTCCATAGCCCTGTCACGCCTCCTGCCAAAACACCTTCGTCTGTGCGTACAGCTTGCGGTAGCGGGCATAACCGTCCTGATAGACAGCGTGCTTTGCCCTGTCGCCATTCTCACGCTCCTGACCATCGCGCGGCCAGGCTGCCGCGATCCGTTCCGCGCGAACTGCAAACTGCGGCTCCGAGAACGCGCACCGCGCGGCCAGCAGCGCCGCTCCTGCTGCGGGCCCCTGTCCGTCCATCCACTCGACCGGCATATCCAGAACCATTTCTACAATTTCCCTCCACACGGGACTCTTCGCCGCGCCACCCGTCGCGACAATCCGCGTCGGCCGCCCCCCATGCGGTCCCATCGCCTCCACAACGTCCCGCAGAGAATAAGCCACGCCCTCCATCACGGACCGCACAAGTTCCGGCATCCCGTGCCGCGCCGTCAACCCCACGAAGCTGCCCCTCGCGCCCGGGTCCGCGTGTGGGCATCGCTCTCCCGCCAAATAAGGTGCGAACATCAGCCCATCAGCTCCCGGCGGCGCCGCCGCGGCCAAATCCGACAGTTCACCATAGTCGCGTCCGCCGCCGATCACGTCTCGCAACCACCGCAGCGAGCCGCCAGCCGCCTGCGTCACCCCCATCGCAAACCAGGTCTCGCGCACCGCGTGACAAAACATGTGCAGTGCGGCCGGAAGAGGTCCAGTCGGTTCACCCACCACACTGAGCACCACGCCGGACGTGCCGATCGACAGGGCGGTCGTTCCGGGGCGCTCCACGCCCGCCGCCATCGCCGCGGCGGCCTGATCCCCCGCGCCCGCCACCACCGGCACCCTGCCGTCGAACCCGATCTCCGTCCCCACGTCGGGACGGACGTACCCCGTGATCTCATCGCTCTCGTAGACGCGCGGCAATTGCGCCTCGGTCACAGTCAGCATCTCCCGAAGTGCGGCGGACCATGCCCTTTCGCCGACGTCCAGCAACCACGTGCCCGACGCGTCGCTCACATCTGTCGCAAACTCTCCCGTCAATCGAAACCTGATGTAGTCCTTCGGCAGCAGCACAACCTCCGTGCGAGCCCAGTGTTCCGGCTCGTGGCGCTGAAGCCACAGGATGCGCGTCGCGGTGAAATTCGCCAGGGCCGGATTCAGAGTTTGTGCGAGCGAGCCGCGCCGTTCGCCGAGCAATTGCAGGTCACGCGCCTCACCCTGCGTGCGTCCGTCCATCCAGATGATCGCCGGGCGCAGCACATCGCCCCGGGCGTCAAGAAAAACGGCGCCGTGCATCTGCCCGGTCAGGCCGACAGCTTCAACCGTGACACCCTGATTCCGCGCCGCGTGGACGGTGTTTCGGAGCACGGTCATCGACGACTGCCACCACTCTTCCGGGTCCTGCTCCGCCCACCCCTCGCGCGGAAGAGACAACCCGTACGCCGCCTGAAAAGTTGCGGCGATCGTCCCGTCCTCCGTGAGCAGCACCGCCCTCGCACCCCCGGTTCCGACATCCAGCCCGATAACGCCGCGCTTCATGGGCGCACCCCCGTTCCTGATTTCAGCACATAGTTTCAACATAACAGAATTGTAGCACAGGACCGGGGCGGTCCTGTGCTACACGGTGCGGCAGGACGGTTGACAAATCATCCACCAGGGCTCCGAAGAACAAGAATAACCCCGTGCGTGCGCAGACGGCGCGCACTGGGGCGATTCTTTCTTTCCTCATCTGTACGGTCGTCCATCCTCTCTCGTCCCGTGTCCAGCCGCACACGAAACCCATGCGGACACTCACTGCAAGGCTTGCCGAACACTTCCTTGGCCGACGAAAACGTGTCACACCTGCCGCGGATCTGCGCGGCGCACTGTTCCGGTTTGCGTCTGGCGCTCACTGCCTGAAATCATTTGGACGACCGCGTCCTACTCCGACATCGCCATGGCCGACAAACGGCCGCGGGCGACACGCGCAATCGGAGCCGAGTGAATCCTGTTCCCATCATCGTGCCGTGCCGTCACACCATTGACAAGGACGTCAGTTCTGCCGGCTACCGTGGCAGGCCTGACGTCAAACGGTCCGCCCGCGATCGAGGCCGACGTGCCCGCGCCGTGCGGGCTTGAACACGTCACGGCCGGGTTCCCGCTTTACACGGCCCGAAGACCTGTCGCTGCCCGTTCGGGTTGGACCGCCCCCGCGCTGCGCTTGAGTATCGAGAGCAGGAAGTGCAGCGCGCGCAGGGTTTGCGGATCGCGCGCCAGGCGAATCACCTGCCAGACCGTCGCCGTCTGGTCCTTCTCCGTGAGATCGCGGCGCGTCGTCAACTCCGCCTCGATCCCTTCGAGGATAGCGGGCAGCCCGTCAATCCACGACGAGGCAAGAAGATCGTCGACCATCAGGCCGATTTTCACGCCCTGCGCCGCAACGGAAGACATCATTCCAGGACCCGCAGAGTCGCGCATGGCCCGGACGAATCCGAGCAATTCGGCAACGAGATCCATCGACCCGTCGTCGACGAGCGCGCGCACCGACCGCACGAGCCTGGTGATCGTCGGCGCCGCGTCGGCGAGTTCACTCAAGAGTTCGACCACTTCCGGCCGTTCCAGTTGCTCAGTGGACACCATCACACCCACCCCCGTTCACATTGCTCCCCGCAACGCCAGCCAATAGATCTCGTTGTACATCAGCTTGAACCAGTGCAGCATCTCCGTGGGCTGGCTGGGATGCGGCGGTTTCGTATAGCTGAAAGCGATGTAGGTTGCCTTGTCAAGGCCGCCCTCGATGAAGCAAAACGCCTTGCCGTCGTAACTGTGCGAGGCCGGCAGGCCCTTCATCTCGTTGCTGATGTTCCCCGCCACCACATCCACCTGATAGTGGGCGGTTGAGCCCGCCTTACTGACCGGCAGGTTGGTCGCGTCCCCGATCACGTAGACGTTCTTCGCGCCCTTCATCTTCATGGAATGGCGATCAGTCGGAATCCACCCGCCCTCGTCGCCAAGTCCCGAATCACGCACCACTTTGGCGCCCTCGTGCGCAGGAATGACCACCAACAGGTCGTACTCGTACGAGCTGCCCTCAAGACTCGAGACCGTTTTGTTCTTGGCGTCGACACTGTCGATATTGAAAAAGACCTCGCTCAATATGCCGCGCCGGGAGAATTCCGCTTCCGCCCAGGTCGCCACGGCCTCAAGGGAGTGCACGCGACCGATGGGGTACGTGTACATGATCTCGACCTTGTCCCTGATGCCGCGCCGCCGCAACTGATCGTCGAGCATGAGGGTGAATTCGAGCGGCGCGACAGGGCACTTGTGCGGTACGTCAACCGCCACCACCACCCGCCCGCCGTCGAGTTCCTCCAGCGCCGTGCGCAGTTTCTCCGCGCCCTGCGCCGTGTAGAACGTGTGTCCCCCGTCTTTCAGACCTGGAACCGTCTCGAGCGTCGGATGAGAGCCCGTGGCAATCACAAGGTAGTCGTACCCGAGGTCCTGCCCGTCAGACAGCACGATCCGGTTGTGCTGCGGTTCTATCGCCTTCACCGCCTGCAGGACCAGCCTCACGCCCGGAATCAAAAGTCTCTTCTCCTGGCGCTCGAAGCGGTCCTGCGGCGCCTCGTTCAGGGCCACGAAAAGGTAACCGGGCTGATACTGATGAACGCTCTCATCGGCGACCACCACGACCTCCAATTCCTTGCGGCGAATGTCGACCGCCCACTCGCGCGCCAGACGGTTGGCCACCATGGTCCCGCCGACGCCTCCGCCCACCACAACGATGCGTCTCATGTTCCTCGTCTCCCACCAGTTACTTGACTTTGCGTACGGCGATTCGCCAATACCCGCTCTCATCAACCACATGCACCATCTCGTGACCGATCTTGTTCACCCAGACGGGAATGTCTTTGGCCGAGCCGGAATCGGACGACCAGACCTCAACTGTCGTGTTCACAGGCGAAACCTTGAGCGTTTTGATCAACTCCATCAACGGCCCCGGGCAATACGCCCCACGAGCATCAACCGTCCTGTCCACCACAATCGCATCCATGACCGTCACTCCCCGTAATTGTCTTCCGCCGTGCATGACTGCCGCGCCGCGTTGGCCTGTCGCGACACCCCGGCCCGACGCGGGCCGGCGGCGTCCACCCGGGCGCTACACCGTCAGAATCTGTCCGCCAGCCGCGATCTCAAAGAACTGGCTCACTCCGATGATGTCGTCGAACTCGTCGATCAGGTCAGCGCGTTCCCATCCCATCAGGTCCATCGCCATCGCGCATCCATAGAGGTGAAGATCGCCCATCTCCTTCCCCTGCGTCAGCAGGTTGTCAAACAGGGGGACCTTCTTTTGCAGCAACTCTGCGCCGACCGTACCCAGCGTGAACTTCTGCTCCGCCAGCACATCCTGGCGAAACGCCTCGAGCGCCGACATCGACACGAAGATATTGACCGACATGCCTGACATCGCCGCCACCGATCCCATGAGCGCACCCGCGTGCAGCTTCTCGAGATCGGGCGAAAGCATCACGACCGCCAGTCTGGGCGCCTGATCCATCGACTCACTCTTGCCCTCATCCATTGTCCATTCACTCCTTGGGGCTGACTGTTAACTACCCTGCATGATCATCATAGCCCGCGTTCAGAAAACGCACATGACCGGATAGGATGATATTGTTTGTGCAAAGATGCACGTAAGACGGGGTGCGATCATCACTCCGGCATGGTCCCTTTGGCAGCACACCATGCCGCAGATGGTGCTACGCCACCACACGCACTTGTCATCCGCACGGCTCCGCTCTCGCCGCGCACGGTGCCCGCGCCAACTGAAATCATGGCGCGCTGTGTAAGAAAAAACGACCGCCAAAAGTGGCGGCCGTCGGTAGTCCATTATAAGGTGCGGCCCCTGGATCGCCAGGGGTTGAAAGCCTGCTCGTTCATATGCACCCGGAGGGACTCGAACCCCCGCAAGACGCGGTTTAGGAAACCACCGCTCTATCCACCTGAGCTACGGGTGCGCGTTGTTGTGTGGCGTTGTTCTTCGGCAAAATCCCTTGGTTTATAAGGGATTTGAGGACTCCTTGCTGTCGGTTCGTCTTATCTGGTCTTATCTAGCCTTGCATAGTTATGGGTATTTCGCGAGCACTCTTGTGAGCGCTCGATCTACCCGTGAGCATATTATACCACCGACATCAGCTACAATAAAGCCGACAGGCATGCCGCAGGTTTCCCCGCGTTTGGGCACACCGCCGACAAACACAGGATGGTTAAGCATGGCATTGCGACGTTCGTCACAAGGCAACGCCAAACTGCAACGCATCCAACTGCCCTAAGCCACCTCCGCCCAACCGCCACGGCAAGCGGTCCCTTGAACCGGGAGGAATGGTGGCGGTTGACCGAGGATGGTGTTGCGTATACGCCCCCTCAAACGCACCAAGTATGCGGTTGAACATTGCTTCCATACCTCTTTATCACCTTGAAATTGACCATCGGAACACTCCGAACGTACCATCTGTAACCTTTTTGCGCGGATATTCGTCTAATGTCTCGAAGCAAACAACCCATTCCGGGAGAAATTATAATGAAGCCTGCACGTCATACACTCATAGCGGGTCTTGCCCTTTCACTCTGGGTTACTGTCACACCCTTTGCTGCTCATACAAGTCAGGCGGTCCAAAGCGATGGTCGGACAAACCATGATACTCGCAATACCTCCTGTAACCCGATTCAGGCTACACCGCCCATGGGTCTCTACAATCGGGGGATATGTCACAACTTGGCTACAGGGGCAGTCCTGATATCCTTGCCGACCGAGATGACAAAAAACATTACCCACTATAATAAATCTGCCTCAGTCGCGAATTACGCAATAATCGCCTACGAACTGCACGAGCCTCTCGTTTGTTCCAATGGAATCATGCTCCCCATAGAGCCCCATACGAGTACTGCTGATTTGGGATTCCTCTACCCGGGAGTATTCAAAATTATGCTTGTAAGAAACGCAAAGGTCGTGATGGTAACTGAAAAGGCTCGCGGTAAAGAGGAAACCATCACGACCCCGAAGTATGTTGGATCTATCCTCTATTCTGACATCGTAGAGAACGATCTGTTTGCCGTTGGTATTGCGCCCGTAGGGCATTGCACGAAGAGCCACGCCGACTGAGTTTGTAGGAACTGCGAGAAATGCTGGCTCCCCACAGGATGGAGAAAGGTATTTGATCTGACTGATGTCAGTCGGCGAGGTGGGGTACAGTGCACCCCGATAACGGTATTCGCCGACTTGGTAATCGTCGCCATAGGCCAAGAACAATGCTGAATAGCCATAGGCGGTCGAATAGGGGCAGGTGCAACCACAACTGCTGCCATTCCCATTGTACCCCGACGCTTGGCTCAACGCCCCTTGCCAATTCGTGTAGCCGCAATTGGTCTTTGTCGTAAACCAATAAACCCCCGCTGCAGCGTTGATGGCGTCAAAACTCTCGATCTGATCTGGCGACGGCACGGACAAGCCAGTTTACCGGTGCCCGCGCTTTGTCATTGGGGGTCGATCAGACTATAGATCCTGGTGATTCAAGAGACGGCATTCTCATTGTGGAAACCAGGCTCACATGACATAACGGAAATATACTGGCTTTTCCGGGTCTGCGATCGAACACATACGGCGATTCACACTTCACTTGAACCCCGTCGCACTGAATCAGGCGGGGAAGACCATGAGCAAGACAAACACAGTCCTCCTGTTGGGCGGGGCGGCCACAAGCGTGGCCATGGCGCTTACCGGAGTGGCCCTGCGGGCTCTTCATCTGAGCATGACTGTCTGGTGGGATACGGCAGTCTACTTCGTGTTGGCCTTCACCGTCACGCACCGACTGGTGCTGAAGCGTTGGCCGCGCATCCGGCGCCAGGAGATGTGTGATCCGAAGCCACGTCAGTCAGCGCCGCAGGTTGACGATTGGCAGTGCCTGCACGTCACATGCATCGCGGCGTCCTATGCCGGGTTGCGGGCGAAGGCGTCCACCTTCGTCCATCGCCGTCCGCGTGGCGTCGCCGAAGAAGGCAGACAGGTCACAGACGGGCTGGCCAACCGCCGCGCACCACGCCCGTTCCATGACCGACGCAGTGCGCGTTGCCAGCTCACATCCGGGGCGGCGCGGACGGTACGGCGACCTGTTGCATCGTCGGAGGCGGCACCGGTTTGACGAGGACAATCGTCTGTCCCGGGGCGGAGCCCTGTGCGGGCACCTCGACAAATCCCAGAGACTTCGCGAATGCGATGCTGCGTTCATTTGTCGCCTGCACGAATACCTCCATCTCCTGTATGCCCATCGCCTGCGCCTCTTGTTCGACCTGGCGCATGATCCGCTTGCCGTATCCGTTGCCCTGATGCTGCCCACCAAGGATCAGCGATCCGATGTTCATCTTGCCGTTGTCGTCCACGACAAGGCTCAGGTACCCCGCCGGCTGATCATTCACGACGACCATGCGCGTGTTCGCCGCGTACACGTACTGAAGCACCTGTTGCATGTCGAGTTCCTGACCGTACGCGCTCTTGTAAACCGGCGCGATCTCCTGCTGTGTCACCTGCGAAATGAAGACCTCGTCTCCCGCCATGACGGGCCGCAGCATCAATGTCGGCGCCGAAGTCGACGGCGCAGCCACCGCCTGCGCCGCTGCGGGGACGGCCCGCCTTGGTCCGCTCTTCCCTTTTGCCGCGGCCGCCGTTTGAGTACGCTTTTTCTTAGCCGGAGTACGCGTGGCGCCACCGACTTGCGCACTCGTGAACATTGGCTTTACCGACATCGTCGTTGCCTGCCTCGCATTCTGAACCGGGTGAGCGTGCTTGCCAGTGGAACCGGAAGCTACGTCGTTGCGTCGTTTTACGGCCACTTTCGATTCTCCCCTCATCATCGACAACGTAGACCAGGCAAAACACCTGTCTCGATAGCCCACTATATGTAACGCGGTCGGGAAGCGCGCCTGGTCGCAACAAAAAAGCGCCCGCCCGGCGGACATATGATAAGGTCCGAAGTGCAAGCGCAGTGACTCGGTACGGGGCCCAGGCCTCAGTCCGTCGCCTCAGTCCGTCGCTATATACGTCCCGGCACCGTCGTCATTCGGAATATCACAGTTCCCCAAGGGACGAACGCCGCTGCGAGGGACCCGTCGAATTTCCCCGCTTCCCGGGTAGACCCCCATGGCGCTGACGCGCCGGGAGCGAACGATGAAAATTCGCCGCGTCACGCCCTCACGCCGGTCCCACCGTGGGCCAGCGGCAGGACGAAGACTCGCTGGGTCGCCCGTGTCCCTTTGCTCGTCGCGAGTTTCGCGGCGTATCCGCGGCTGTCTGAGCAGGAGCAAGGGATACGGGCGGCTCGCACAGGCCCGGCGGCTCGCACAGGCCCCTGTTCCGGAGAACATCACCCCTGCCTTTGGATGACTTCCAGTCCGCCGAGATACGGCCGCAAGACCTGGGGAACAGTCACAGATCCGTCTTCTTCCTGGTAATTCTCGAGGATGGCCGCGACCGTGCGACCCAGCGCAAGGCCCGAGCCATTCAGCGTGTGCACGTACTCCGGCTTGGAACGCTCCGTACGGCGAAAACGGATATTGGCGCGCCTCGCCTGGAAATCCTCGAAATTACTGCAGGATGAAATCTCCCGGTACATGGCGGCGGAGGGCAACCACACCTCAAGGTCAAATTTCTTTGACTCCTTGAAGCCCAGATCCCCAGAACAGATCTCGATCACGCGGTAGGGAAGCTCAAGGCTGCGCAGCACGACCTCGACGTCCGCAACCAGTGAATCCAATTCCGCGTATGACGTCTCCGGTTCGACAAACTTCACCAGTTCCAGCTTGTTGAACTGATGGAGCCGGATCAGGCCGCGCGTATCCCGTCCCGCGGAACCCGCCTCGGAGCGGAAATTCGTGCTGAAGCCCGCATATTTCAGTGGCAACCTGGACGCCGGGAGAATCTCTTCCCTGTGCAGGTTGGTCACGGGCACCTCGGCCGTCGGAATGAGATAGTAGTCACTGTCGGCGATCCGAAATACGTCCTCCTCAAACTTTGGAAGGTTGCCGGTGCCCACCATGCTCTGGCGATTGACCAGATACGGCGGCCACACCTCCGTATAGCCGTTTGCGCCGCACTGGATGTCGGTCATGAAATTCAGCAGGGCGCGTTCGAGCCGCGCACCGGCCCCCATGTAAAAGACGAAGCGGGACCCGGTCACCTTGCCGGCCCGCTCAAAGTCCAGGATGCCGAGGTCCGCTCCGATCTCCCAATGCGGGCGCGGCGCAAACGCAAACGCGCGCGGCGATCCCTCGCGCCGGACTTCCGGATTGTCTTCCTCACCCTTGCCGTACGGGACCGAGTCGTGCGGGAAATTCGGCAACCGCAAAAGGATGTCGGAAATCTCCGCGTCAAGCCCTTTCGCTTGATCGTCGAGGAAACGGATCCGATCGCCCACCGTCCTCATCTCGAGAATCAGCGCTTCGGCTCCGGCTCCCTCCCTCTTCTTGTCGGCAACGAGTTGCGACACCTGGTTGCGCTTGGCCTTCAACTGCTCCACCTGCGCTGTGATCTCGCGCCACTGCCCGTCCGCCGAGAAAAAACGTTCGAGCATCGCGTGCGTCTCCGGCGGTTCGTTGCGCTTCGCGAGCGCCATTCTCATCGATTCCGGATCCTGCCGGAGCCTCTTCGCGTCCAACATAAAAGGGCACGCTCCCCATTGTAATAGGCCACAATATACCATGTCCCGATGTATTGGGCAACACGGGTGCGCCGCGGCTCACACAAGCACCACATGAGACGCGAGCTCGCCTTTGAAGAAATAGCCCAGGCCGCGCGAAGACATGATCAGTTCCGGTCGGCCGGGCTCCTTCTCCAGCTTCTCGCGCAACCGCGAAATATAGACGTAGATATCCTCTTTATGGTTTGCGGCCGTCCCGCCCCAGATGCCCTCCATGATCGCCGACGACGGCACGCACCGTCCCTTGGAGTGTGCCAGGATGCTCAATACCTGCGATTCCGTGCGGGACAGCAGCACACGGCGGCTGCGCAACGCCACGGAGGCCTCGCCAAACTCTCGGATGTGCAACTCGCGTTCATGTTTCGGGTGACGCTCCACCATGGAATTGAAAAGCGATTTCGCAACCGCGTGCGCGAACAGGGCGTGGTTCAGGTCGATCACTTCATAGACGCCCGCCCGCAACGCCCGCACGACCACTTCGGTCTCCGGATGTTGGGCGAGCAAAACGATGTCCGTCCGGTTGTCCACGAACAACTCCCGCCAAAGCTGCGCGTCGCGGCGCCACACCTTCCCGAGATCCACGAACAGCACTTGCACTTTGAGCTCGCGGCACTGTGTCGCGACGTCCGATCGCCGTGACATGACGGAAACCTGATGATACCAAGGGACATGCATCCGCGCGCGCGTGGCGATGTCACGATTCGCACACGCAAACCCGACACGCAAGCACCCCACCCCCACACGGCAAGCTCACTCAATCATGTTGAGAAAGAGGCGGTGCATTCGCGGATCGTCCGTCAACTCCGGGTGAAAGGACGTCACAAGGACATTCCTCTCCCTGGCGGCGACTATCCTCCCATCGTAGCGGGCGAGAACCGTCACCGAGTTCCCCGCCTCCACAATGTGCGGGGCCCGGATGAACACAGCCGCATACGGCTCTTCGCCCAGTCCGGCGACGGGGATATCCGCCTCGAAGGAGTCTCGCTGCCGACCAAAACTGTTGCGGTCCACTGTCGCGTCGAGCAGCCCCAGATGGGCTTGCTCCTGCCCGTGGATCCGTTTGGCGAGAAGGATCATGCCCGCGCACGTGCCAAACAGCGGCATGCCCTCTTCGCCGCGCTTGCGGATCGGTTCAAACAGGCCGTACTGCCTGATCAGCCGTCCGATGGTTGTGCTTTCGCCGCCCGGTATGACAAGACCATCCACCTCGTCGAGATCGCGCGGACGGCGCACCAGGACGGCCTGGGTCCCCAGTGATTCTAGTCGCCTGGCGTGCTCGGACACGGCGCCTTGCACGCCGAGCACGCCTACGCGCGTTTTTGCCATGACCACGCCGTCACCAGCCTCTGGGCGCCATGCGTTGGCTCTCAGCCAGCGTCGTCAGTTCAATGCCGGCCATCGGTGTTCCAATGTCCTGCGACAACTTCGCCAGCAGGTCATAGTCGCGGTAGTTCATCGTCGCTTCCACAATCGCGCGGGCGTACTTCTCGGGATTCTCCGACTTGAAGACGCCAGAACCCACAAATACTCCATCGGAACCCAGTTCCATCATCAGCGCCGCATCCGCCGGCGTCGCCACGCCTCCGGCCGCGAAGTTCACCACGGGCAGTGCGCCCGTACGGTGCACTTCGAGCAAGAGTTCGTAGGGAGCGCCGGTTTCCTTCGCTTCCGCGATCAGTTCGTCTTCCGACATACCGCTGATCTTGCGAATCTGCCCCTGCACCATCCGGATGTGCTTGACGGCCTCAACGATATTGCCCGTCCCTGGCTCGCCCTTTGTCCGAATCATCGCGGCGCCCTCCGCGATCCTGCGTAACGCCTCGCCGATATCCCGCGCCCCGCACACAAAAGGCACAGTGAACTCACGCTTGTTCACGTGAAACTTGTCGTCAGCGGGTGTCAGGACTTCACTCTCGTCGATGTAGTCAACACCGAGCGCTTCAAGGATCCGGGCCTCGACGATATGGCCAATGCGGCACTTTGCCATCACCGGGACAGAGACCGCCTTCATCACCTGCTCCACAATGGTCGGATCCGCCATGCGGGCGACGCCGCCTGCCGCGCGAATGTCGGACGGAACCCGCTCGAGCGCCATGACGGCCACAGCGCCCGCCGCCTCGGCAATCCTCGCCTGCTCCGCGTTCACGACATCCATGATAACGCCATTTTTCTGCATCTGCGCCATGCCGCGCTTGACGCGTTCTGTGCCTGTCGTCGCCAATGAACAACCCTCCCGCTAGAAAAAACGCAGCATTGTCTCGATGATTATACCACAAGTACCTGTGGGACACTGGGAAATAGGGGCGTCATGGCCCGCCCCGCGAGGCCTTGATCCGGCGCGGGTCGTCGGTGATGACGGCGTTGACGCCCCACGCGGCAAGCCGCTGCGCGACATGTTCGTCGTTGACCGTGTATGGCCTGACCGCCAGGCCGAGCTGAAAGGCTTCGTTGAGCAGCGCCGGGGTGACGGTCCGAAACGCGGGATGGATCGCCGTCGCACCGATCGCCGTCGCGTGCTGCGGCGATCCTGCCTGGAGTTCGCCGGTCAGCAACGCGGTGTCCACACCCTGGTCGAGCGTCCTCGTCTGCATGAGGACCTGCGGTTGGAAGGAGGACACCACAACGCGCGAAAGCATGCCTGTCGCCCGCAGGTCGCGCAACACCAACTCTTCAAGACCCGCGTAGGAGGGCGGGCCTGTTTTCAGTTCGACATTGACCATGAGGCCGTTTGTGGCGGCAAATTCGAGGACCTGCCGGAGTGTGGGGATCCGCTCGCCGGAAAACTGCGGAGCAAACTTGTATCCCGCGTCGAGCGACTGCAACTGTTCCAATGTGAGATTCACGACCGGCCCGTAGCCCTGGGTCGTGCGCTGCACCGTCGCGTCATGGATGACCACGAGCTGTCCGTCGCGGGTCGGGTGCACGTCAAGCTCGATGCCGTCCGCGCCTTGGCGCTTGGCCTCCCGGAACGCCGCCATCGTATTCTCCGGCGCGTAGGCGCTCGCCCCGCGATGAGCCCATATCTGCAAGGCCCGTTCACCTGCCCCGTCGCGTGACTTCCCTGCCGTTATCCTGCAAGCGAATGTCCACCCGGACCAGCGTAACGGCCACCCCGCGGATCGTCCCGGGGTTTGGCTATGCGTCGGGTGGCCGCAAGAAGACAACCATGCGGAGCTATACGCTGTAGTTCGGCGCTTCTTTAGTGATATGCACATCATGCGGGTGACTTTCCCGCAACCCAGCGCTCGTGATGCGCAAGAACTGGGTGTTCGACTGCAATTCCTGCAGGTTTCGTGTGCCGCAATACCCCATTCCGGCCCGCAGACCGCCAATGAGCTGATACACCGTCTCGCTCAGGGACCCCCGGTACGGTACTCGTCCCTCGATGCCTTCAGGCACGAGTTTCCCGTGCTGCTCCTGAAAATAGCGGTCGGAACTTCCCGATTTCATCGCCCCGATGGACCCCATGCCCCGATACACCTTGAAGCTTCGTCCCTGATACATCTCGAGCTCTCCGGGACTCTCCTCTGTTCCCGCCAGCAGACTCCCCACCATCACCACGTCCGCTCCCGCCGCGATCGCCTTTGTGATATCCCCGGAGTACTTGATCCCGCCGTCCGCAATGACGGGAATCGCGTACTCGCGCGCCGCCGAGGCGCATTCGTAGATCGCCGATATCTGCGGCACGCCGATGCCGGCCACGACGCGCGTCGTGCAGATCGACCCCGGTCCGATGCCCACCTTGACCGCGTCAACCCCAGCCTCGATCAGATCCCGGACGGCGTCGGCCGTCGCCACATTGCCTGCAATAATGTTGGCGTCCGGATAAGCCTCGCGCAGGCGCTTGACCATGCGGATCACACCCGCAGAGTGTCCGTGGGCAGTATCGATCACAATCACGTCCGCGCCAGCCTGTAGCAGCGTCCGGGCACGGTCAAACGAGTCCGCTCCTGTCGACACCGCCGCCCCAACCAACAGCCGCCCATGGCCGTCCTTGGCGGCGTTCGGGTACTGCTTTGCCTTCTCGATGTCCTTGATGGTGATGAGTCCGCGCAGCACGTAGTCGTCGTCCACGATCGGCAGCTTCTCCACCTTGTGCTGCTGCAGGATCTCCTTGGCCTGCTCAAGCGTGGTGCCGAGCGGCGCCGTGACGAGATTGTCCCGCGTCATGACCTCGCTGATCAGGCGATTGTAGTTCTTTTCAAACCGCAGGTCGCGGTTCGTCAGAATACCCACCAGACGCCGCTCCTGGTCGACGATGGGCACGCCGGAAATGCGGTACTTGGCCATGATGTGCTCGGCGTCCAGGACGGGGTGTTCAGGCGTCAGAAAAACGGGGTCGGTGATGACCCCGCTCTCGGACCGTTTGACTTTGTCCACCTCTTCCGCCTGCGCCGCTATGCTCAGATTCTTGTGAATGATGCCGACGCCGCCCTCTCGCGCCATGCCGATCGCGAGTTTCGCTTCGGTGACGGTGTCCATCGCCGCGCTCATGAGCGGTATCCGCAGGCGAATGCGTTTGGTGAGTTGTGTCGTCGTATCCACGTCTTTCGGCTCCACGTCGGACTTTGCCGGTCGAAGCAGGACATCGTCGAACGTCAGGGCCTCCGCGCCAAATTTATTGTCCCATTGATTCACAAAAACGCCTCCCAAGTGTGGCGCCCGCCCAGGAAGGAAATGGGACGGCGCATGAAGCGAGACTGGACCAGCCCGCAGTTTCATGATAGTTTACCGGGCCGTCTTCCCTGTGTCAATATGGAATCAAAAAGAAGACGCCCGGCGCGAAGGCCGGAC
>JAKACR010000071.1 GCA_021821225.1 Bacillota bacterium
AAGGGGACATGGGATAAAGTCCACTGTACATTCGGTTGATCCCATGTCCCATTGCACTGCGTGGGTCAACCCTGCCCTCTTTTTGAATAGATTCTTTAATTGAACATATATGCCAAATCAGCGCTGAAAATATTCTTCAAAATGATATGGCCGTCTCGCCCGTACTGTTTGATTTGGTCATAGGGATGAGCGTCCGGTTTGCTGCGAAATATATATCAACTTACTAATATTTCTATATCGGATTGTGTAACTTTTTTCTTCATTCATTCGTCAGCATTGACGAAGATGGATAAAGATAATTTGGGCATGTTGATAAAACACATCGGGAGGACTGCCGCTATGAAACAAAAAGCCGGATTACTGGGAGTGGTTGCTGTCGGATCTGTAATCGCCCTGAGTCAGTTTCCTGTTGTCGCAAATGCTGCAACAGCAACGACTGAAAGGTATGCACCAACGACAATTTCAGTGACGGGTCATACATCTCTACACCCGCAACATATTGTTGCAAAAGATCCGTGGAGTGGTGTGGAAACAACTTGGATATCAATGAGCTACGTGCAAAAAACCTTGAAACAGGTGGGTTTTGAAACAACATGGAATGGTACGGCATTCTCCCTGGTAAAATATCCACCAGGACATACCCTGGCGGCGCTGGGTAATCCCGAGGCGCCGACGGCCACCAGAAATCAGATACAAATACACCTTGTGGCTGGTGCGCCTCCTTCGGCAGATGTGCCGAAGTTTGTTGCGAGGAATTCTGCTTCAGGTATCGATACGGTGTATATGCCAATTTACTACTTTGACAAGATTATAAACTATTATTGGAAAATTAGGGCAACTTGGAACGGAGCAAGCGATACATGGTCGTTAGATTTCCACCCGATTGAATGAAAATCTAAAAAACCGTCTGGTCCAATTCAAGGAGTTATTGTGAGCGCTTGACCCGCGACCCTGCTTGAAGTACAGTTATACCAGTTGAAAAGCGATGGAGCTCGCTTTAGCCTGTTCAGGGATGATGGCTCCTGCGGGATCTCTTGTTTCCACCGTAAAACAAGAGATCCCGCAGGAGCCATCTCTGTTGCTGTGGAAAAATGTCGCGAGTTTAGCGAAGCGGTGTTTGAGCAGGAGCATGGGGGATGACGAAGACTGGCAGATGACATTTTCAGGATAGCGGGGTGGAGAATCATGATCGGGCGCGTTCAACCGGGAGAGCAGGGCGACCTCCATCGCGCGGCGCCGTATGTCACATTGATGGAACACCTGACGCTTCCAGGGTGTCCCATCTGTCGCATCGGTCATGAACAGGAACACGCGTTCATCGACATCCTGTTTTATGAGCGGGTGAATGAGCCGGAACTGCGGCTGGACTTGAAGAAATCATTCGGTTTTTGCCACGCGCACGCGCTCCAGGTGATTTCATTCGGCGATCCGCTTGGGAACGCCATCATTTATGAAAACCTGCTCTCCGACATCAAAGAGCGCCTGAAAGCGGCTGTCGCAAAATCGGCGGGCGCCGCGCCGATGGTCGAACGGCTTTTTCACAGTCGTGACGGACAGCCGTTGTCTGCGGAGGCGGAGTGCCCGATTTGTGTTTCCAAACGCGCGCGGGAACGGGATTATGTAGATTTTCTAGTCTGCCACCTCGACGATGACGCACTGGCCGCCGCGTATGATCTATCCTCCGGCATGTGCGTGCCGCATTTGAACGAGGCGGTCAAGATCGCCCAGCGCGGCTCCTGTCACCGGCAATTGACCCGTTTGCAGCGGCTGGAGGAGGCGATCATGAATCGGCTCATTGACGAACTGAAAGAAATCATGCGCAAACATGACTATCGTTTTTCCAACGAGCCGATCGGACCGGAACGGGATGCGTGGATTCGCGCCATCCGGAAGGTCTCGGGTTCCCCTCCCTGATGCCAGCCGTGCGATGGCGGTGAAACCACCACCTGTCGTTGTATCACATATCTCCCGGTTGGCGGGGCGGGCGTGTCGGTGTAGAAGGCCGGGAGTTGACGGAGGGATGAACATGGAAGAGACGACGCGGGCGCGCCGGGGGCGGCCGGTCTGGCGAAATCGCACGGTGATCGGTTTTTCGCTGGGTTCTTTGTTCAGCGACATGGGACATGAGTGGGTCACGTCGCTGACGCCGGGATTTCTTGCGCTGCTGGGGGCGCCGCCCATCGCGCTTGGGCTGATTGAGGGGGTCTCGGGAATCGGCCAGAGTCTGGCCAGTCTTTGGGGCGGGCGACGCGCGGACAAAACGCCGGATCGTGCCCCCTACGTCGCGGTGGGGTACGCGGCGACGGCGCTCAAGGCGCTGTACGGCTTTGTCGGCTTTTGGCCGTGGCTCATTGTGATCCGGACGGTCGCGTGGCTGGGGCGCGGGATGCGGGGGCCGATGCGCGACACACTGATCGCGGACAATGTGCCTGCCGAGGCGTACGGACGCGCGCTGGGGATTCGCGAGAGCATGGATACGCTCGGTGCGGTGGTCGGCCCGTTGCTGGGAGCCCTCTTTCTCGCCCGCGCGGGATATCGGCCATTATTTTTCTGGAGTGCGATCCCCGCGCTGCTTTCTTTCCTTGCTGTAATCGTCTTCATCCGCGAGCGGCGTCGCCAGGACAGCTCATGGAAGCGACCGGCGCCCTCCCTTTCTCACAGAGACGCTTACGCGACCGGTTTTCGGCGGTTGTTGCTCGCGGACGGCATATACGGCGTGGGCAATGTCGCTCCGAGTTTTTTCATCCTCGCCGCTGTGTCCGGGTTGCGCGCTGCGCGCGGAGTGACTGGCGCATCCGTGACCGCGGTGGTGCTGTACGCCTGGTATAACGTCGTCTACTCCATCTTCGCCCTGGCGGCGGGCGCGGCCACGGACAAGTATGGGCCGCGCCCGGTGTTGGTGACCGGATATGCCGCACTTTTTGCGTGCCTGGCGGGATTTGCCCTGTTGCCGCCGTCGATCGCCGTTGATGTGGTCTTGTTCACTCTTGCGGGACTTGCCGCGGGAACGCAAGACTCCGCCCAGAAGACCTATATCCGGCTTGTGCTGCCGGCGGAGCAGCAGGGACGGGGATTCGGATTGCACGCGAGCGTGCTGGGCTGGGGGACGCTCGCTTCGGGCGTGCTTGTCGGAGGACTGTGGACGATCGGCCGGCTGTCCTGGGGATTCGGAGCGGCCGCAGCGGCCGCGCTGGCGTCGCTTTTGTTGATGGTGTTTGTGGTTCCCACTATGCGAAGACAAGCTTGATCTGGTGAATTTTATTCCGATGATGCGGCTGAGTGAACAATTCCCGGATGTCGTCATGGCAACTCACAGGTAGCCGCGCTCGCGCAGCGTGTGCTCGATCCGTTTCGCCTCATTGTCCCGCGCGGGGCGAAGACCGTAGCGTTCCGTCTCGTATCGTTCGATCACTCTTAGCAAAAATTCTTCGTCCTTGAAGACTTCTGTATCTTCGCCGGCCTCCTTTCGTTCTCTCAGTCTCCGCCAGCCGTACTCGCGCAATGTCTCGCCCTTCCTGATGGGACTCCCGCTGTGCGCCTCCTGACGGAGCCAGCGGAGTACGAGGCGGCGCAGGGGACTTGGTGGACGGGAGCCGCGTTTCGGTGGATGGAGAGCCGGAATCCGCGAACGTTCAACACGGAGGCCGGCTTCCAGCAAACGCGCATCTCCCCGTCCCCGGCGTGCTCTCAAGGCGAGAAAACTGATGACGCATAGTGCGGAGATCAAAAAGATGAGCCCGTAGTCCAAGTGCGGGAATAAACTGGGGTGGATTCCTGTCGCATGGGCGGGGAGTCGTCCTGGAACGCCTCCCCGCGACGGATGCTTTACCGGGTGGCGCGGCGCCAGTTGCATAATCAGATACAGGATCCCCGCGAGAACGAGAAAGACGGCGAAACCGGTCAACAGATCGCGCCATAAGGCCACCAGCACGTACAGCCCGAATGCACCCGCCAGTATGAGCAGTGCGGCATTTCGCGCGGAAGGGAAGATCGTCATCACCGTCAGCAGCGCTATGACCACTCCGGATAGCAGCGTAAGCGGAAGCCAGATCGTCCGCGAAAGCCGGGCGTCGCCGCCGTTGGCGGACTCCAGGTGGGCGCGGTGCATGGCGATCAGGCGGCTGACGACGGCTGGCAATCCCGCCAAAAGAAGCAACAGCGCCGTTTGCGGCGCTCGCAGTTCCTGCACCGTGGAGATTTCGCAGAACAGCCAGGCGCAGACCAGAAATGCGAAGTCCCAGATTAAACGGGGTGTTTGCACGTCACTGTCGTGCAGTCTGCCGGACGATCGAACGCGCCGGGCCAGATAGACAAGCCAGCCGATCACGCCAAGGAGAGCGGATCCGCTGCCGAACTGCAAACCCCAGACGAGCCCCAGTGCTGCGGTGGTCAGCACCAGCTTTGCCGCCTCCTGGTTCACCGCGCGCAGGCGCCACTGAAACAGAATGTCATACGCCACGGCCGCCGCGATCTCCGCAAACACGATGTACGCGGGCGTGCTGGCAGCGATGCTGACGACGGCAAAAACTACGCAAGCGGTCACAAGTCCATCCGCAATCTGAGCGGGCAGGGTCACGTCTTTCCTCACGAATGGATCACCTCAGAGCAGACGTGATGGTTCTACATATGGTGTTCGAGGCTCTAATCGGACACCATATGCACTGCAGCGCGCCTGCTAAAATTTGGATTATCACTGCTCCCTTGGTCGAGTCTCACAACATCCACCGGATATCCCCGCCGTTTGAGGGAATGAAGACTTTGCCGGACGGTCTCGTCCTCGAACCCCGCGAGCACCACAATTCTCGCCGGATGGAATGCCTGTTTTGCGATCTCATCCAGGATTTGCGCGAGTGAAATCGAGGCGTAAGACGCCAGGCTGCCCAGAACATGACCCGTTTGGCGCTGAAAATGGGGCGTCCACGCGCCGTCGCCCCGAAGCGCGAGATGGTTGTGAAAGCGGCTTCGTGTTTCCGCCCAATAGCCGTCGCTGAACAGTTGGAACTGTGCGCCGCGTTTTGACAGTTCTTCGATCATGGCATACGCAGTCTCGTACACCCTGTCGGCAAAGTCGGCGCGTTGTTCCCACAGGCGCTCCGACGCCCGCACACTGGTCACGATCATGACAGATTGACTCATGGAGTATGCGCGTTCCAGAACGATCAATTCCCCGCGCCTGGCGCTCGTCATCCATGCGATGTCCCGAATGGTGTCATGCGCGTCATAGGGGCGCATATCAATCCAGTCCACGGATGTCGGTGACAGCTTGCGCAGGGAGTTCTCCGTATCCAGCAGGTTCAGAAGTACGGGTATCTGCGCGGCGCCGATCCGGCGCGGATGAACGGTCACTGTAACGAAGAAGGGAAATGACCGGATTTCCTCGTGGGCGGTAAATCCGTCCCTGATCTTTACCGTCAAGGATTGTATGGAATGTCGCCCGCGCTGTCTGCCGATCACCTCGAAGCGAACGGTGACAGACTCGCGCGCTTGCAGCGACAGAGTAAAGGATGTGCGGTTGTGTCCGGGCGCGGGTGAACCATTTCGCACCGGCGGATTTGCGCCGTTCCGGTCCACAGGGACACGGTCCGCCTCATGAAGAGAATTTTCTTCGGGACTGTCGTCCGTCTCCCGCTTTAATCCCGCCGGAATAACGACTTGACAATTGACGACAGGGCAGGGCAACCTGCCGGGGTTGCGCAGCGTGATTGCAATTTCCGCCTTTTCTCCATAAGCGATGGAGGGATTCCGGCACGTCAGGTCGACTTCGATGCGTGGAGCGACCACGCGCCGGACGAGTTGCACCCAGGCGATGAGGGCGATTCCGAGGCCAAGGAGAATAAGCGGCATCAGGATCATACGACACTCCCCTCGATCGGAACCTCCACGTTTTGCAGCAGATTGTCCATAAAGACACCGGGATTCTCGTTCACGTGACCGGATGGGCCCGTCATGATGAGACGATGGAACAGTACGCCGGCAGCCACTTGTTTTACGTCATCCGGCGCGATAAAATCCCGTCCGGCAAGGACAGCCCGGGCGCGGGCGGCTTTGGCCAGCATGATCATGGCGCGCGGGCTTGCTCCGACGACAACATCCGGCCGGTTTCGGGTGGCCCGCACCACATCCGAGATGTATCCGAGGATTTCCGGCGAGGCTTTGACGCCTGCCACGGCTGCGTTTAGCAGTGCCGGCAATTCCGGTTGCGCGGGCGCGGTCTCCCCATTCTCTCTGGTCTCCCCGGTCTTTCCTGTCTCCGCCGTGGCGACCGGCGTTTCTGCTGTCTTGCGCCGATCGGGGTCTTCCTGATGCGGCTGGAAATAGGCGGATAAGATCGCGATATCGTTTGCGGCGGAAGGGTATCCAAGAGACGTTTTCAGCAAAAATCGGTCCAGTTGGGCTTCCGGCAGTGGAAAGACTCCCTGGGATTCAACTGGATTCTGGGTTGCGATGACCATGAACGGTCTGGGGAGCAGATGCGTCTCCCTGTCGATGGTGACGCGCCCTTCCGCCATTGCTTCCAGCAGGGCCGACTGGGTGCGCGGCAGGGCACGGTTGATCTCGTCGACGAGCAGCAGATTGGCGAAAATCGGCCCTTTGCGGACGATGAATTCTGTCTTCCCGGGATGGAATACAAGTCCGCCGACGATGTCGGAAGGCAGCAGGTCGGGAGTGCACTGGATACGCTGAAATGAGAGACCCAGTGCCTCGGAAAACGCCTGGGCCAGAGCGGTCTTCCCCACGCCGGGCACATCTTCGAGCAGGATGTGCCCTTCGGCCATCAGGGCGATGAGCAGTTCTTCGATGGGTTGATCCAGGCCCAACAGTCTGTTGCCGATTGACCGTTTCAACCGTTCGATCCCCGTGCGGACCGCTTCGGATGGTATGAGAGGCCGTGCCATGATGAATTCTCCCTTCAAGCTCCGCTATCTTGAAAATATGGATCAGGTGCTAACCGTCGCTCTGCCCTTTGCCCGGACATCGCTATCGCTAAACTCGCCGGGTATAGGGCAGGGCATCGTCCCATCACATGTTCATTCTGCTGATGGCGGCGCGTCAGCGCCATGGAGGTCTATCTTAAATCCGCCATCTTCCGCCGAGTTTCAGATTTGCGAAGGATCTTCTTCGCATAATCCGCCTCTTCCCAGCCATGAATGACCGCCGACCGGTCTTCGATATTCCTGGACATTTCAATAAAGTGTACGATCTCATCCAGTTGGTGTCGCGGGAGGTCTTTCAGTGCGTGCACATGCGAAAAGTGCGCGTCTCTGACCGGAACGGCCAGCAGTTTGCCATTTTGTCCGTGTTCGTCCGTCATGCGCAACAACCCGACCACTCTGCATTCGATGATGCATCCGGGGAAGGTGGGATGGGTGACAAGGCACATGATGTCCAACGGGTTGCCGTCTTGCTCCATTGTATCAGGTACAAAACCATACTCAACAGGAGAATGGACCGTCGAGTGCAGCACGCGATTCAGGCTGAAATTTCCTGTCTCTCTATCTATTTCATATTGGTTATAGCTTCCTTTGGGGATCTTGACGATTTCGGGGACGATCCATTCTGTTGCCATCTTTACAGCATTCCTTCCGGTTCCGTGATGTGCGTTCTTGTTTGTCTGTAAATGGGATAACATCCACTACACACTTGGCTTATCCCATGTCCCATTGCGCTGTGTGGGTCTTACCTGCCCTCTTTTTGAACAGACTCTTACGATTCCTTTTTTAGACGATATTCTATGGAATCCCATAATCCTGATAGCGTGCCAAGGCTTCTTTGATCAGCCGCCGGCCAGCGTCTGCGCGCTCCCACCCTTTCATCGTGAATGCGTGATGGTCCGCGGAGCGGTCGGCGGCAAAATAATGCGCGATTTTGCGCAGGGTGTGATGCGGCACGTCGGTCAGGTCATACACATCATCATAATTGGAGTCGACCGTGGAAACGCCCAGCAGTTTCTCGTCGGGGTCCGCATCGTCCGCAGTTTTCAACAGTCCCACAACGCGGCAGGCGATCTCGCATCCCGGGAAAGTGGGGGTGCTCTGCAGGATGACGATGCGGAGCGGCTCCCCGTCCGGATCGGCCGTCGCGGGAATGTAGCCGATTTCAAACGGGCAACGGGAGGGGAAAGGCAGTGCGCGATACAGTGTGAAGGCGTTGTACCGCCTATTGTAGCGGTACACATTCTGGCTGTGCTTTGGTGTCTCCACGACAGCCGTTGCGAAGACGGCTGGTTCCGCCGGACCGGTCCTCTCCAGTTTGCGGATGGAACACTCGACGACTCCCTGGTCTGTCACGCCCGTCACCCGCACCTGGATGTGCGTCCCCGTGTTCAAGAGGACCGAGGGGTGTTCGACCTCAAACCAGGCGATCTCGGCAAGGGGAACGAAGCCGCGCCTGCCGTCGATATCGATCCACGCGCCTCTGTGATCGAGTGCCTGGACCTTTGCCTGCACAATTTCTCCGATGTGGAGCGGCTGTCTATGATCCGTCACGGAGACTCCCCCTTCTTCCATCTCGGGGACAAGTGATAAAGTCTGCACAGCAGGCGCCTCTATCCTACATATCGTGTTTGAGGCCTTAGTCAAACACGATATGTACTGTAACGCGCCTGCTGAAATTTGGTTTATCACATGTCCCCTAAAGCGGACGGCGGCTCTACGTCAACAGAGCCCATACGAGGAAAAGGAGCAGGACGAGCAGCATGAGCGCGACGTACGCCCACAGCCGCCCGTGCTGAATCCATTGCGTGCCGCGGCTCAGAAACTTGCGGGACCGGCGCAGCAGCGGACGGTATACGTCGCTTTCGAGCAGCGGCCGGACGCGTGCGGCCACCTCGATTTGCAGCGGCAGCACCGCGTCGCCCGCCGTGCGACGGCGGCGCAACTGGAAATGGATCAAGGCTGTCCAGTACATGCGAAACGGATTGGCGTAGGCGGTCGCCGTGTACTGGGCATGCTGCGCCTGGCGCGCCCGTCCACCGAGCCAGGGCAGCGTCTGGCGCCTGCGGTACGGCCCGCGCCGCAAGCTGCGCGAAACGGCGAATGCCAGGAAGGCGAACACGGCGAACCAAAACAGGACGTAGGTCGGCGAAATGGCGGCCACGCCTGCGCCGGGTTCGACGATGGCGCCTTGCATGGGCAGGAACGAAAACAGCCGCCCGCCCAAGGATACCAGGGGTTGATTGAGTGCGGGCTGGCGAAAGACGTCGGGGACGATGCTTTGAAACACATTGCGATAAGGAGGAAGATGGGCCGCCACGGTGCTGAGCGCGCCAAGCGCCGCCGTGGGAAAGAAGCCGTAGAGTGCCGACAGGAGCGCAAGGATCGTCATTCCCGCACCGGCCATCTTTGATGCCCGCAGTTCGGAAGCTTTGCGCGCGACGCCGTCTGTCCGTTCCTTGCCGAAAAAAAGGAACATGATCAGGCGGAGAAACGCGGTGAAGGCCATGGCGGCGCCCACCGCCGTGACTGCGCCGAGCAGCGCGAGGATCGCCTGTTCAAATCCCGACAGATGCTGATAGGCCTGCAGCAGGGATTGGAAGATCAGCCATTCGGACACAAAGCCGCTGAACGGCGCGACCGCCGCCAGGGTCAGTCCGCCGACCAGGAAGGCGAGAGAAGAGTAAGGGAACGTCTTCCACAGACCGCCCAGCCGGTCCAATCGCAACCGCCCTGTTCTTCTGCTGATTTCTCCCGCAGTGAGAAAGCAGAGGGACTTGGCAAGTGAATGGGAGACCATCTGCACGAACAGGGCCGTCATCGCCACCGCGGCGAACCGGGATGACCCGGCGCGGGAAAAACTCATGGCCAGACCGAGCGCGACGATCATGAACCCGACATTTTCAATGCTGGAAAACGCCAGAATGCGGCGGATTCGTCCCTCAAATACTGCGTACAGCGCGCCGAAAAACACGCCGATGGCGCCGAGCCCGACCACGGCGACGCCCAGCGCTTCCGGCAACGGAAATGTGAACGCATAGACCCGCAGGATGCCAAACAGGCCGAGATTCAAAAGCGCGCCGGCCAAGACCGCGTTCAGGTGCGGCGGCGTCTCGTTGTACGCGGACGGCATCCACAACTGCATGGGAACAACCCCGCTTTTCACGCCGAATCCGAACAGGGCGAGCAGGAAGATCACGCCGCGGACTGCCTCAGGCCGGTGCGCCAGGAAAGCGTGCATCGGGAGCAATTCCAGCGATCCGCCCGGTGTTGTCGCGAGCACAAAGGCGGCGACCAGCAGCAAAAACCCCAGTTCACTCGCGACCAGCGTGGTGAACGCTGCATAACGGACTCTTCTGCGCCAGTGGTCGACCAGCACGTAAGCGTAGGCGCACAGCGACATCGCTTCCCAGGCGATCAGCAGGGGCAAGCCGTTTTGCGCCGTCAGCAGGAAGCTGATGAAGACATACTGGGCGGCGGCGACGCTCATCAGCGTGCGGGAAGTGCCCGGCTGTCCGAAGCGCGCATGCCCGCTGGCGTAAAGAAAGGAGGCCGCGCCGATCAGGCCCATGATGAGAAACAACAGATCGCCGAGCGGATCGGCGGCAAATGTCCACGAACCAAAAAAACCGATGCCGGGAAGCGAAAAAATTTGCACCGTTGCACCGCTCACCATTCCGGCGAGACCGAAAACAAACTCACCGAAACAGGCGGCCGCCAGGAAA
>JAKACR010000072.1 GCA_021821225.1 Bacillota bacterium
GTGCAATACGCCCCAGACCGACGAAAGTGGAGCGTATATATCTCTCTTATTACATATTGTGGAGCGCGGCGTCCGTAGGTATAAATTTCAGCGGGAATCTAGGTTTCAATGGCCATCGCGCTGGCCGACGAAAACCGCTTGCTCAACCGCTCAATCACGATGCCGTCCGTCATGTATTTGCGCTCCCTTCCTTCCACTCTGACGCTACGGCGTTCATCGCCGTAGCAAGTTCTTCCACCGGAATACCCAGGTGGAACGCTTCCACCAGCAACACGCGCATGTGATCGAGCAAAGAAGCGTAGCGCGAGTCGATGTGCACATCGGCGCCGGTCTCGCCGCCCGCCCTCTGGATCCGCAGGACCTCCAGTAGAGAATGCGGCGGTGGATGCGGCGTTCGCCTGGCGACAAATGTGCCGCGCCCGCGAACCACTTCGATGATGCCTGCGCGTTCCAATTCCTGATAGGCCTTCGCGATCGTATTGGGATTGATCGTCAAATCTACGGCGAGATCGCGAATCGAGGGCATCCTGTCCCCCGCTTGCAACGCGCCGCGCGCGGTCTGCTCCTTAACCGCATCGACGATCTGCTGATAGATCGGCGTACTCGATCTCGTATCGATCGGCAACCACACATAATCACCTCCATCGGCTCCGCAGTTTCCAGCGTCGCCAGCACTGTCTGCAGCATGTGCACATCACGAGTTATATGTACTGAATCGAATGGTACACACAATACACTATACAATACCGATCATCGTGTCAAGCGTGAACTAAAGAGGATTCGGCTCTTCCATGTCGAAAAAAGCTAAAATTATATTATTATTACTTATGGGGGAGATGTAATAAACCGAATTTAGGAAAGCGCCCCAATCCTACCTATTGTGTTTGACTGAAACCTCAAACACAATAGGTAGGATTGGGGCGCCTGCTGTGCGGACTTTATCACATGTCCCCTAGATCCTCATCCTGACGGCCGCGAAAGGTGAAAGCGCATGAGACTGATCGAAGTGCGGGCGCTAACCAAAACGTACCGCCTGGCCCAGCGGCAGCTCGGATTGCGCGGTGCCTTCCGCCACCTGGTGCACCAGCGTTACGAGATTCATGCCCGGAAGTCCCTGTTTCATCCCGACAATCATATCGGCAATTTTGCGCGCGTTTTCCAAGACTTCTCCTCTCGTATGAAGTCGCGGCATCTTGTAGTTGACAACAGCCACGCAAACGGTATCCGGACTGCTGTCAATATCGCCATGTCTCACACACAAACACTCCCCGATCAGCGATCTGCGCGGTTGTTCACAATCCCCGCGCCCATCTTGATTGCATCATTCCATGTCCCCTGCCTAAACCGTGCCCGTCAAGCGGTCAGTTGCAAACATGGCCGACTTTTCATCCTTGCAGGCATCGTGGCAGGCGGATTCCAGACTGCAGCAGAGTGAACAAATCGCTCCTGTGTGAAACGGGCACATACTCATATCCTCGACTTCATAAGTAAACCCGCAACTTACACAGGTGAGCATTTTTTCCTGAGCCGCGCCGGTCGATCCGGAGGGCGGAACACTGTGCAGCATAGGGTGGACGGTGCGGTGTTGCAAGGGCTGCGCGGGTTGGTGTTGCAACGCCAGGTTGTTTTCGCGGGCAATATAGTACTTGCCTTTGGTGAGCAGCGCGATTGCCGGAGCCAGAACAAAGGGGAGACCCAGAGAGAGCAGCGCGGAGAACGCCTGCAAGCCCGGTCCAAAGGCTCCGAAATACGCAGCGATGGATACGGCCGAAGCGATGAGCATGGAGCCGAATCCCACAGGATTGAAGTGGTAGAGATGCGCCCGCTTGAACTCAATGTAGGATGGACTGATTTTCAACAGCGCCTTGTTGATGACAAGGTCAGCCACAACAGCCCCTACCCAGGCGACCGCGACGTTGGAGTAGAAACCCAGCACCATGCCCAGAAATCCAAATACGCCAAACTCCATCAGGCCCAGCGCGATACCGACATTGAGAAACAGCCAGACAACCCGGCCGGGATGAAAGTGAAATATGCGGGAGAAGAAATTGGACCACGAGAGCGAACCTGAATAGGCGTTCGTCACATTGATCTTGATCTGCGACAGGAGAACAAAAATAACGGCTACTGTCAGAGCCGCCCCTGCAGGAAGCAGCGCGCCAAACGCATGGGTGAACATTTGGATGGGTTGGTCGGCTTTCACACTGCCCACACCCGGAAGGATCCACGAGGCGAGAAACGAGCCGCCCAATTGCTTGAACGCGCCGATAATGACCCAACCCGGACCGGCCAGCAGAACGGCCCACCACCATTTCCATCTGTTGCTCTTCTCTTTATTCGGCATAAACCGAAGATAGTCGGCCTGTTCTCCAATCTGCGCAATCAACGAAAGGGTAATCCCCATGGCGGATCCGAACATCAGAGGGCTGAAAGCGACAGCCGTTCCCGATACCCCGCCAAAGTGCACCCAGCTCTGAAATGCCCCCGGATCCTTCAGCAGAACGATGGAAAACGGGGCAACCATCAGGATCAGCCAGATGGGCTGCGACCATACCTGAAACTTGTTAAGCAGCGTCATGCCATACATGGCGAGCGGGATGACCACCAGCGCCGCGATCAAATAGCTGACGGCGATGGGCAGACCAAAATACAGCGTAATGGCCTGCGCCATGACCGATCCTTCAAGAGAGAAGAAAATGAAGGTGAAGGAAGCGTAAATAACCGACGTGAGCGTTGAACCCAGATACCCGAATCCCGCCCCGCGCGTGAGCAAGTCCATATCGATGTTGTATTTGGCGGAATAGTACGCTATGGGAATCCCTGTAAAAAAAATAATCGTGGCGACGGTCAAAATGGCAAACAGGGAATTGACGAAGCCGAATGACAGACCAACCGACCCGCCGATCGCAAAGTCCGCCATGTAGGCGATACCGCCGAGCGCCGTGCTGGCAACTGCAAACTCACTCCATCTGCGAAACGACCGCGGCGCATATCGGAGGGCATAATCCTCCATGACCGGATTGTTGACCAGTCCGCTGAACCTGCGCTTCTTTTCGACGGTCCTCAGATCACCCAGTTCCACTCTCGTATCAGGATTCTCCATCTGCATCCCCTCTCTTTTGTAATATAATACGCCTTATTGCGTTAACTTACATGACTCAAAATTGATAATTTCGAGTCCGCAATCAGAAAGTACATCCAAACCAGCGCTGTGTCAACCAATTCGGCACGAAATAGCTATTTATACGTCATATATACTTACTTATTGCGTTATGTATAGGGCGCAATCACTTCTTGCGGGGCTTTGGCGGAGGATACTGACGAGGCATCCGGCGCTTTTGACTCACTGCCGGACGATGACCAGAGTTCTCTCAACCCTCTTCAGATCAAGCAACGCGCGGCAGTTGTTGTCGATTTTGCGATTCATCTTGCCAAAGAACAGCTTAAATCTCAACTTTATACTTCTTGTCAGAGCCTGTTCAAAATGGGGGCAGGTAAGACCCACGCAGTGCAAGGAAGCAGCCAGAAATGCGGACCGAGAGGACATGGGATAAGGTCCTCTTTGCAGGCGCAATGGTTCCACATGTAGTGTCCGAGGCTCTAATCGGACACTACATGCACTGTAACACGCCGCCAGAATTGGGTTTATCCCATGTCCCTGAGCGTACGTTTTGGATACGTGAGGGAGCATTTCTGGTGATGACGTGGCAATGCGCCGGGGAGTTCTGCCCCCTTTTTGAACAACCTCTGTAAGCATTGACAGCAAATTGGCCACCATTCTCGGCGTTATGGCTACAGATTTCTCTCTGCGACGGATCCCGACCGCCTCCCCACAGCGAAGAGGCGCCCACTTGTCCCCCGCTTCCAGGCAGAACCGTTCCAACCCTGCGTCGTACTCAAGCACACCACGTTTCGCGAGATCACGTCTCCTTCTTATTATAATTATCCCTTGATCACCCATGCTGCGGTGGGTTGGTCGTCGATGAGCCGGCGGCCGTTCTCTGCCCCGTACACGAGACGGTGAGTGCCTTGTTAGGATTTTCGGTCAAATAGAGCAGAACCGTCAACATTGCGGTCAAGCGTGAAGTTGGTATCAGGTCGCATTATCATTGTTTGAACTCTTCCAGTCCAATGAGGAAATCAGGGAGACCGACGATTTACTGCGGTCGCTCCCTGAATGATCCCAGATGCAACTCAAGAACGAATCGCCGCCCACTTCCCCAACATCACCCACAGCACCACGGCCAAAGCCGTCGCCACGGTCGCAAAGGTGAGTTTTTCTCCCAGCAGCAACCACGAGAAAAGAAGAGTGAAAAAAGGCTGGAGGTACTGCATCTGGCTCACCCGCGCCACGCCGCCGAGTCCCATGCCGGTGTACCAGGCGATGAATCCGAAAAATTGACTTCCCGCCCCGAGGTACAGGAGTCCTGCCCACGCCGTCCAGGAAGCGGGCAGCAGGGACGCCGTGCCGGCCCAGACGGCGTCGGCCGCCAGCAGAATGACCGCTGCCGGCGCGGAAAGCACCACCGACCACGCGATTACCTGCCATCCCCCGAGCTGATTCGCCATCCATCCACCCTCGGCGTAAGCGATTGCAACGATGGCCACGGCGCCGAGCAGCGCCAGGTCCGCCGCGTGCATTCCACCCAACCCTGTGAACCAAGCGTATGCGGCCACCGTCAATCCCCCTCCGGCACTGCACAGCCAAAACAGCAAAGATGGCCTCTCCCCATGCCGGAGTGCAGAGACGGCGGCGGTCGCCAGCGGAAGCAGCGCAAGTTCGACCGCGCCGTGGGATGCCGGCACCCGTTGCATCGCCCACGCCGTCAGAAACGGGAAACCGAAAACAGCGCCGATCGAGATGATCCCCAGTCCGGGGAGGTGGCCCCTCTGCGGAAAGCGTTCGCGCTTCCACCAGAGAAAGAGGGCGGCGAATACGGCGGCGACCAGGGCTCGCCCCAGCCCGAGCACCACAACGCCAAACGCACCGACCGCCTCACGAGTGGCGGGCAGCGTCAGGCTGAATACAAGCACGCCGATGAGACCATAGAGCATTCCGAGTGATTCCTTGCTCGTTTGCGGCGTTTTCGCCGCCTGTGATCCTAGCCTGGTTGCTGTTCTGTTCACCGGGCACCCCCGCCTCAAGAGTATCGTGACAGCCAATAGAGTCTGTCGCCAGCATGACAGACTTTCTCTGCGTTGTACCCGGCCAATTGGGGATGATTTTTACCAGCCAATTTGTATATCATCGAGTCAGGAAGACTGTCATGCGCGGCGGAACAAAGGGGAGCGGGAACAAAAGGGCGGGGGAACGTGGACGTTCATTTCGAATTCACCGGAAGTGAACCGGCGTACCGGCAGATTGTCAGACACATTGAAACAGGGGTGCGAAGCGGAGAATTGCTTCCGGGTACGCGGTTGCCGGCGGAAAGGGAACTGTCGAAACAACTGAATATTAACCGGAGCACGGTCAGTGTGGCCTATGATGAACTCCGCGCCAAAGGCCTGATCCGCTCTGTGCGGGGCAGCGGGACGCGGGTGAGCGAAGATGCGTGGGGACTGGACTTCCGGATTCCCGACTGGGCCGGTTACATGGCGCAGGGAGTTTTCCAGCCCACCCTGCCCATGGTGCGCCGCATCTGGGAGGAGAACCGGAAATTCGGCAACATCAATCTGGCGCGAGGGGAGATGTCTGCCGAACTCTGGCCAGCCAAGCAGTTGCAGGCCCTGATCTCCCGCCTCACTTCCCATCATATGGCCCTCGGGTACGGCGATCCCCGGGGAGAGGAAAGCCTGCGCGCCGCCATTGCAGTGCACCTGCGCAGCCAGTACGGCCTCCATGTACCGGCCGACCAGATCCTGGTCACGGCCGGTTCCCAGCAGGGATTGCTCCTTGTCACCCAGAGCCTGCTCCGGCCGGGGGACGCCGTCGCGCTGGAGAAGCCTTCTTACGCCTACTCTCTCGCTCTCTTCGCTTCGGCCGGCATCCGCATGTTTCCGCTCTCTGTCGATGAGGGAGGATTGGCGCCGGATGAGTTGATCGCCATGCACCGCAGGCACAAAATCCGCATGGTCTTCATCACCCCCACCTATCAAAATCCAACGGGAACCACACTGTCGTCCGATCGCCGGAAAAACTTGATCGACATCTGCGCGCAACTGCGGATCCCCATCGTGGAGGACGATGCGTACGGGACTCTCACGCTGCAGGGCGGCCCGCGACCGCCCCAACCGCTGGCCGCCATGAGCGGCGCCGGGCAACAGGTCGTCTATCTGGGGACACTCTCCAAAACATTTGTCCCCGGACTGCGCGTCGGATGGATGACCGGACCAAAATCCGTGATCGAACGCATCGCCGGCATCCGGGAACAGATGGACTTCGGCATCAGCGGCATCACGCAGGCGATCGCGCAACGGGTGCTCACGACCGGAATGTGGGAACAAAATGTGGAGCGGCTGGGCGCCGCGCTGAGCAAACGGCGAGACATCATGGTCGACGCCGCGCAAAAGTACTTCGGCGAAGAACTGGCGTTTGCGGTTCCGCAGGGCGGCTATCACATTTGGGGCAAATTCAGGCGGCCTCTTCCCGACAAGGTCCTGCTGGAGACCGCCCTGCGCTACGGCGTGGTCGTTGTGCCCGGATCCGTGTACGGGGAGGAACCGGGTTATGTGCGCCTCACGTACGCCAGTTCATCCGAGTCGGAGATCGAAGAAGGGGTGCGCCGGTTGCACGCCGCCCTGCAAGCGGTCGCAGGCGAAACAAAGTCAGCCTCATTGCAGGAGCGGGATGAGCCCATACGCTGAGAAGCCGGGGCGCAACCACGGTCCGGATCGCTGATTTTACGATCCGGACAACCCGTCGGGCGCACTCTCGCGAATTTCGATTTCCTCAAGCGACAGTCCTGTCGTTTCAAACAGCCGGTTGGTCGACACAATGACACTGTACAAGACGATCGGAAGGGCCAATGCCAGCATGGTGTAGGTGAAACCGATGGTAACAATGGCGACGGGCATGAGATAGGTCACGATGATCACCGCCACACGCCCCGCCCCGTTAATGACGCCCTGGCTGAACGCGCGGAACTGCGTCGGGAACAACTCGGACCCCCAGGCCCACTGCAATGCAGACGCCCCGCCCCAGTCGAAGAACCCAAACAGGAAGAACGCAGGGACAAACAGCGCTGGTTTCGTGACAGTGAACGCCATGACGATCGCAAAGAGGATGGTGGGAATCTGCGACAGCAGTGCCAGACTTCTATGGCTGATGCGGTCGATGAGAAAGGACCCGGCTATCGTCCCCAGGCAGTTGAATCCCCAGAGCATCAGCGTGAATACCATCGATCCCTCGGTCGACGCATTGCTCACGTACTTGAAGATGTACGGGGAGGAGATGGTGGACGCGGCGCCGGCGAGCGCATTCAGCCAAAACACGACCGCGACAAGGGAGATCTTCTTTCCCCAGCCTGTCCCTCTGACCTTCTGCCGCATTGCGCCGGCCCGCCGCATCTCCTGCAGTTCAGCAGGAGGAATACCGAGACGGCGGCACGCGTCTTCCGCCTCCGCGACTCTTCCTTGCCGCAACAGCCACCTTGGCGATTCGGGAAGCGTCTGCCGCAAAACCAGGACGATGAACGCCGGCACGGCGCCAAGACCCAACAGCCAACGCCAGGTGGACAGGCCTGCGAATTGGGAGACCAAAAGCGCCACAATCACGGAAAGGATGGCGCCAGCCGTCCACAGTGTCTGTGACAGAGACCCGAGAATGGCCCCCCGGCGCTTCTTGGTTGCAACTTCAGCCAGGAAGGCCATAGCCGTCGGAATGTCCGCGCCGATGCCGAGCCCGACCACCAGCCGCGCCGCGAACAGTTCCCAGACATTCGTGACAAATGCGGACAAAATGGAGGCGACAACAAAAAAGAGCAGATTGAAGACGAAGATCGTCTTCCGTCCGAGACGGTCCGCCAGATTCCCGAAAAACAGCATGCCCAGCAGTGCTCCCAATACGCCGGCGGATCCAAGCAAACCCACCTGAGAAGCTGACAGAGCAAAAGCCGGCTTGAGAAACAGATTGGCCGTCCCAATGACGAGCAGATCATACCCGTCGATGAAGATCCCCATGCCGATCAACACGATGGCCTTTCTGCGTTCTTTTGAGATAGCGGTTCCGCCCTCGCTCACGACGGTGCCATCCACGATCATCACCCTCCATATGCCGGGGCCGGGGTGCGAAGAATCCGCACCCGCGCCGTCCCTTCACAGTTCACTGGTGATGCGGCGATATAATTGTCGGTAGTTTGCGTATCCTTCCTGATACACATTCCTCCATGGACCAGAAAAGCCGTCAGATCCAATATCTTCCACAGCCGCCGCATACGCAGGGTGGGAAAATACAGTTCTTCCCGCCAGGACAGCGGCACCGACCGCCGGCCCCTGCTCCTTGATCCATTTGACAGGCAGTCCGAGAATCGCTTCTGTGATGCCCCGCCAGACGGGGCTCTGCGCCCCTCCCCCCGAAGCTGTCATGAGTTCGGGAAGGGCGATGTGGTCGCGCATGGCTTCCAACACATCGCGCAGCGAATACGAGATCCCTTCCATTACCGACCTGGCCATATGGGGGAATGTATGCCTGACCGTGAGCCCCAGCCACGCCCCGGCCACGCCGCTGTCGGCGTGGGGACAGCGCTCCCCCGCAAGATAGGGCGCGAAGAGCAGCCCCTCCGAACCGGCCGGCGCCTCGCCGGCCAGCCGGGACAATTCATCGTAGGACCGGCCGGAGCCGAATGTATCGCGAAACCAGCGGAACGAACCCCCGGCGGACTGCGTCACTCCCATCACGAACCACGTGTCCGGAACGGCGTGGCAGAACAGGTGCAGCCCATGCGGCAGCGGACCGTCCTGTGAAGGGGAAGGCGCGAGGACCACCCCGGATGTGCCGAGCGAAAGCGCGGCGGTTCCCGGCCGTTCCACGCCCGCCGCAATCGCCGCCGCGGGCTGGTCCCCGGCGCCGGCCACCACCACCACACGATCGCCCAACCCAAACTCGCGTGCGATCTCAACGCGCAGAATCCCGGTTACTTCTGGTCCCTCAAAAACGGCCGGCAACTGGTCCAAACGCATCCCGACGAGGTCGACGACGGCCACCGACCACTTGCGACGGGCGATATCCAGCATCAGCGTACCCGATGCGTCACTCACGTCCGTCGCCGTTTCTCCGGTCAAGCGATAGCGTATGAAATCTTTGGGAAGAAGAACGTACTTCGTCTGTTCCCAGACCGCCGGTTCGTGACGCATCACCCAAAGGATTTTCGTCGCCGTGAAGTTGGGCAGCGCGACATTGCTCACCACCTGCAGCAATCCGGCATTTGCCAGTTTTTGCTGAAGCGCCTCCGCCTCCGCGGATGTTCTCTGGTCCATCCAGATGATGGCCGGCCGCAACACTTGCCCCTCGCGACCGACAAACACGGCCCCGTGCATCTGCCCTGTGAGCCCTATGCCCTGAATCGCAATCCCCTTGGTCCTGGCAACCGCCGCAATCCTGCTCAGTGCGGTGAAGGCGGCCCGCCACCAATCCTCCGGGTCTTGTTCAGCCCACCCGGAACGGGGGAGCGACAAAGCATAGGACGCTTCGCATGTCCCCTCCACCTCTCCCGCCTCATTTAACAAGACGGCGCGCACACCGCCCGTGCCGACATCCAGTCCCGCCACGCCACGTCGCAAGATCCTTCACCCCGCCTCTCCTCAATATGGTCAAAGACACCCCGTGTCAGGAGGCGAGCCAAAAGGCGATCAGATGCGGACGATGGTTTTCAGTTCATTCGCCCGGCCTGCCACCACAGCGTGAAAATGGGCAGGGACATCTTCCACGTCAATGAAAGAGGTGAAAAACGGCGCCATCCTCTCCGTGTTTTTGGCCAGAAAGTCCAGAGCCGCCGGATAGGTGTTCGCATAGCGGAAGACACCCCGTATCTGCAGTTCCGAGATGATCACGCGCGACACCGGAATCGTCTCTACGTCGCTCTGATGCATCCCCACAAGGACGACAACGCCGCCGCTCCGGCACAAATCACAGGCGCGCTCAACGGTGCCCGTTGCGCCGCTGCATTCAAATACGACATCGTACAGGGAGGAAGATGCCTCCTCCGGCCGCTTAGCCTCCAAACCCATGTTGCGTGCGAAGCGCAACCGTTCCTCATTGATGTCAATCAAGGCCGGCGCCGCGCCGGCGTATTCGGCCATAAGCGCCGTCAGGATGCCGATCGGCCCCGCGCCGATGACCAGTGCGCGCTCTCCGATTTTGATGCCGGCTTGCCGAACCGCCTGCACCGCAACGGAGGCCGGTTCCGCCAAACAGGCGATATCCGCCCCCATGCCGGCGGGCGCCCTGTATACAAAACCCTCCGGGTGCAGCACAGAATCGACCAGCGCGCCATCAACCGGCGGAGTGGCGAAAAAGCTCACACGGTCGCACAGGTTGT
>JAKACR010000073.1 GCA_021821225.1 Bacillota bacterium
CCGATCTGCCCGCGCGCGCGTCGCTCAATTGCTGCAAATCGCTCAGAATGGTGCCCATTCGGGTCACCTCGTCGTACAGCACGGACAGTTGTTCTTCCTTCATATCGCAGAGTCCAAGTTGCGCCGATTCGATCTGATTGGCCATGATCGTCATCGGCGTCCGCAATTCGTGCATCACGTCCGCCAGCAGTCTCTCCCGCGCTTCCTGCTCCTCTGTCAGATACCCCCGCATCGCGCGAAAGGCATGCAGAACATCCGCGATCTCCCTGTCCTGCGCCGCCGGAAGCGGGAGATCGAAGACCTGCCGGGTGATGCCCCGCGCCGCCCGCGCCAGTTGTTCCAGCGGGCGCAACACGCGCCGAAGAAACTGCATGGCAAGTGCGGTGGACAACGTGACAGCCAGGATGATGCAGCCTGCCTGCAGCCACGCGAACGAACCGGAGAGCTGGCCGCTCAGGCGGGCGAGGGCCGGCGAGACGGACGGTCGCACAAAGAGCGTGCCCACGCGCCTACCCAACGCGACGATCGAGCTGGACGACCACGACGCCTGCGGCCGGGCATGGGCAGGAGAAGCAGCGATGACGCGCGACGCGACGCGAATGACGTACTCCGTGTGGCCGAGCACCAGACCGTCGACAGGGAAAATGGCCCCGCCGACTGGCCGCACCTGCAGAAAGTTCCATGAACCGCCATGTTCCAAATACAACGCGGACAGCACACCCGCCCAATCATTCATCTGATCCTGCCGGACGTGATGTGCATAATTAGCGAGTTCACGCAAGACGATCACCTGCGATGCCGCAAAGTCCATGACGCCGATCAGCAGGGCCAACGCGCAAAACAGGAGGATAAGGCGCAGGCGCAGCGATTCCGACGCCGGGGGTCCCATTCTCATAACTCCCATTATTCCGGGAGGTCGGACGGCAGACACTGGAGCCTATACCCAATGCTGTGCACTGTCCGGAGCAGGCACGAACAATCAACCTCCGAGAGCTTGCGCCTCACATGGCTCATGTGTGAAGTCACTTTGTGCGCCGCCGCCTCATCGAACTCGTCATCCCCATCGATCAACTCCGCGGCGCATGCCAACTGACTCTTGCTGCACACGACACCCGATTTTCGCGCCAGCAGCGCCAACATGAGACATTCCGTCGACGTGAGCGCCACCTCTTCACGCCCCCTTCGGAGTATGTGCGCCTCCACGTCCAGAAGGCTGTCTCCGACGCGCATTACCTGATCAGAATCGCCGGGTAGCGCATAACGCGGCAGACGGACGGCCACCAGACGATTCACGCGGGCCAGCACTTCACGCAAGCTGAACGGTTTGACGATGTAATCGTCCGCACCCTGTTCCAGCCCGTCCACCCGGTCCTGCTCACCCGCCTTGGCGGTCAACAAAATGACATAGAGGTCGCGCTGTGATTTCACCGTCTGGCAGATCTGGAGTCCGTCCACGCCCGGCAGCATGCGATCCAGCAGGACGACATCGTACGCTTCGGTCAGCGCTTTGCCCAGACCCGCATGACCATCGTGAGAAACCGCGCAGACGTGCCCGTTTTGTTCCAGATACAATCGCAGAATATCCGCAGTTCTCGGCTCATCTTCAACAATCAGCACGCTCGCCATGAAGCCCGCCCCCCGGTCATCAAGAGAACTTTGCCGTCAACGATGCCCGCCGCTTCTTTTTGAACACTCTCTTTAAGCGTAGACCTGCCATGTAAAGCTCTTGTGAATGATCGGAAAACGATCGGAAAAGAAGATGTAACGCCGAAGCCCGCGTGCGCGGGCGACATGGGACGGCGCGGCCAAGCAAAGGGCGACACAGGGCAGCATGGGCAGCCGCCTTTACAATCCGTCAACATGTTCTTCAATCTTCCCTGTCAGCTCTTTACGAAACGCAGAGCCATTCCACACCAACTCATCACCCGATGCAGAGCCATTCCACACCAACGCACAACCTTCCGCCGGGATAATGGAGTCTGACAGAAGGTTGTGGGGAGGCTGTGAGATGAATGTGGTCACTTTTCACAACGTAACAAAAAAGTACGGTGCACAATCGGCCCTGCACGGAATCAGTTTTTCCGTCAATCAGAGTGAATTCCTCGTCATCGTCGGCCCGTCCGGGTGTGGGAAATCCACCGTGCTACGCATCATGGCGGGACTCGAACGCCATACGACGGGCATGGTCCAATTCGGAGGGCGGAATGCTGCGACGCTGTCCCCTGGGGAACGAAATGTCGGAATGGTATTTCAAAACTATGCGCTCTATCCCCATCTGACGGTGTTTGAAAACTTGGCGTTCGGCCTGAAGGCCGCCCGGATACCGAAGCAGACTGTCCGGGAGCGGGTTTTTGAAGTTGCCAAGCTACTCGAACTGGACGATATGCTGGCTAAAAAACCCGGCCAGCTGTCGGGCGGACAAAAGCAGCGCGTCGCACTCGGCCGCGCGCTTGTGCGACAGCCGGCCGTCTTCCTGATGGACGAGCCGCTTTCCAACCTGGACGCCGTACTGCGGGAAAAAATGCGCATGGACCTGCGGCGTCTGCACGAACAGACGGGCACGGCGACGGTCTACGTGACCCACGACCAGGTGGAGGCCATGACCATGGCGGACCGCATCCTCGTCATGCAACAAGGAGAAATCCACCAGATCGGCACGCCGGCCGAGGTCTACCACGAACCCGCCACGCTGTTTGTGGCGCGTTTTTTCGGTTCGCCGCCGATGAATGCGATCCACACGAGCGTCTGTCGCAAAGAAGGAAACTGGACGCTTGTATCGCCTCACCATGGCGAACGGGCGACCATCACACACCCGGAAGCGCACAGAAAAGAATGGGAGACGCTCGCGACCCAGCCCTCATGCTGGCTCGGCTTCCGCCCAGAATTTACCGAAGCAGGGCGCTCGGAGGGTATCCAGTTTTCTGTGCGCGTGACCGATGTGGAGACGCTGGGTCCGCGCAGCCACGTGCATGCGCGCTGGGGTGACGATCCCCTGGCATTCGTGCTCGAACACGGCCAGCCCGTGCCGGAACGCGGTGCGACAGTCCAGCTGACCGCGCCTATTTCGCACCTGCACTGGTTTGACGAGCAACAGCGGCGTCTGCGGTTTGCGAATAAAACCGGGCAGTTGCACGCCGTGCCGGAAGCGGTCTTGCGGACCGTCCCCCAGGGCGACGACGATAAAGTCCACGCGCAGCAGGCGAAGTAATCTCGGCTATATTGTTTGGGGAGGAAGAAGATGGCTATCGCAATCGAACGCCCGCGCGGTATCCTCCGCGACAAACTGGAACCAATTCTGGGGTTCGGGCTCCTGCTGCCAAGCTTGCTGGTTTTTCTGGTTTTCTTTTACGCACCGGCGGCTTTTCTGGTATACATCTCGTTTTTTCACTGGAATATCTTCACCTCGCAAAGCCAGTTCATCGGTTTCGGCAATTTCGTGATTCTTTTCGCCCAGCCGCTCTTTTGGCAGGCATTGTTCACTAGCCTGTACTTCTCGGCGGTGATGGTGCCTGCCGCAACGCTACTCTCGCTCGGACTGGCGCTGTTGCTGCGCGAGGGCATCCGCTCCCGGCGCGGCGGCGTGCTGCGCTCCATGGTCTTCCTGCCGCACGTCACGCCCGTCGTCGCGACCTCCATCATCTGGATCTGGCTGTTCGATCCGCAATTCGGCCTTCTGAACGCGATACTCGGGTTCTTCCATCTTTATCAGCCGGGCTGGCTCGCAAGTATCCACTGGGCCATGCCGTCGGTCATCATCTACAGCCTGTGGCATTCGCTGGGTCTGTACACCGTGCTCTTCCTGGGAGCGCTCGCGACGCTGCCGCGGTCCGTTCTGGAGGCGGCCCAGGTGGACGGGGCGAAACGCTGGTATCTGTTCCGCCGCGTAATCCTCCCCTTGGTCAGCCCCGTCACGTTTTTCGTCGTCGTCCTCTCGACCATCAACACCCTGCAGTCCTTCTCGCAAATCTACGCGCTCACAGGCGGGCCGCACGGCGGGGCAGGCGGACCGGCGTTCGCGACGACAACCGATTCACTTCTCGTGTACCAGACCGCATTTCTGTACCAGCACTTCTCGCTGGCGTCGGCGATGAGCCTGATGCTCTTTGTGCTGATTCTGGTGCTCGCGCTCCTGCAAAAATGGGTCGCCGACCACTTCGTCTTCTATCGCTGAGGGGAGCAGACTTTATCCCATATCCCTGAGGAGGAACCGAAATGGCAAAATGGGGAATTGCGGCCGCCCGCATTCTGGTCGCTCTGGTGTTTGTCGCGCCTGTGTACTGGGTTCTGGTGATCGCGACAGGAGCTCGCGGTGCAGCGTACAGCCTACCTCCCGTGTTCGTTCCCGCCTTTCATTTTCACGCGCTGTGGATCGTGCTGACCCAGACGCACTGGCTCCGCTACCTGGCCAACAGTGTTCTGATTACTTCGGCCACCATCGTCTCCGTACTGATCAGCAGCGCCCTTGCCGGCTACGCGCTCGCCGAGGTGAGGATGCCGGGAAAGCAACTGTTCTTTTACCTCATCCTCGGCGTCATGATGCTTCCCGCCCAAGCCTTGCTGGTGCCGCAGTACGTGGTCATGTTCCACCTGCATCTGCTCAATAACTACGCCGGGCTCATCGTGCCCTTCATGGCCAATACATCCGGCATCTTTCTGTTCCGTCAGTATTTTATGAAACTCCCGACAAGCTATCGCGAAATCGCCCGCATCGAAAACGTGAGCACATGGACCTACATCCGGCGGGTCGCCGTTCCGCTTGCGCGGCCCGCCGTCGCCACGGTGACGCTACTGACATTCATTTCGTCCTGGAACCAGTTCCAATGGCCGCTCATCATGACCAATTCGACCGCGATCGATCCGATCGAACTGGCGCTGACCCACTACATGCAAACATACCAGTCCAACTGGAGAGAACTGGCGTCCGCCGCACTGCTCGCCATCCTGCCAATCTTCATCGTGTTTTTATTCACGCAAAAGCATATCGTCGCCGCCGTGGCGGGGGGAGATCAGGGATTCAAGGACTGAGCGCCGGGGTTCGCAAAGAGAGATGGCAGAGAGGGGGGATGTGCGACGCGGGGAGGTCGGTCGTACCGGATCCGCGTGAGAAACGCAATTCCGAAAAAGTGCGCAATAAACGATATCCATCATCCAATGCGGGGGTGCAAAATCATGAAAGCCAAGTTTCTCGTACCGCTTGTCGTCGGTTTGGCGGGGGTCGCGGCCGCCAGTTACGCGTGGACGGGAGCCATTCCTTCGGCGGCATCGGCGCCGGTGCAGCAACTCTCCCTGTGGGAGTCGCACAACGGCGGTCCGGTTGAAAATGCGGAAGTCTACCTTGTCAATTGGTTCAACCGTACGCATCCAACCATCCATGTCACCATCGACAATACGAAGGCGAGCACAAAGGCGCTGGCGGCGCTGGCGGCCGGGAATCCACCGATGCTGGCGGAGATCAGCCATTACGACGGGTCATTTCTGAAGGCGCACGCGCTGCTTTCACTAAACTCCATCATGACGGTGAAAAACGGCCTCGGACCCAATGAATTTTATCCCGCGGTATGGTCCAACGGGGAGGTCGGCAGCCAGCACTACCGCCTCATGGCGGACGTAAAAGTATCGCAGTTGACCTACAATAAAAAAATGTTCTCCCAAGCGGGCATCAAAACGCCACCGGCGACATGGACGCAACTGGCCGCCGATCTCGCGATTTTGAAGAAGAAATTCCCAGGCGTGATCCCGATGGCATACAAAGATTCATCGGCGCACATCCTGCCGCCGTTTCTCGCCAACGGCGGACAGCTTTTCGCGCCGGGTTCGCACGGCACGAAGACCGATTTCTTGACGCCCGCCGCAACCGCGACATTCAACTACTTTCGCACGCTGTATGCGAAACACGAGATGATTTTCGCACACGGCTCCAACATCCGCGCAGACTTCGGCGCCGGACACATCGCCATCGCCGACGGCACATCGGCAGGTTATCAGAAGATCCTGGAGGCGGTCCACGGCCGTTTCCCGGTCGGCGTGTTCGCATATCCGGCCGGAACTTCGGGTCACAGCGCCAACATTGCCCAGGGGCTTGGCTTTGTATTGATGATCGACCACACAAAAGCGCAGAATCAGGCGGCGAACAACTTCATCAAGTGGTGGTTCAGCCCGGGCCCACAGGTGTATTGGGCCGAACACTCCGGATATCCGCCGGAGACCAGGACGGCCGTTGCACGGATGCCGAAAGCGTTCGTGGCGGCGCATCCGGGGACGCAGGTGTCGATGGCCGAATTGGCGTCAAAGTACACAATTCCGCGTCCGGTTCAGGGAGGCTACAAGGAAGTGCAGGCCGTTTTGGACGCTCTGTTCTACAAAGCGGTCAAGGGACAGATCAGCGTTCATACGGCGCTGCAACAACTGCAGCAGCAGGCCGACGCATACCTTAGCGGACATGCGGAACTGTGATCAGTCGACAGCGCCCCGCGGCCGTTCCCGACGGCGGAATCTCCGCCCCTGGGCCCTGCGCCGCAGGAGTTCCCGTTCCCATTGGACATTGGGCAACCTAAGGGACATGGGATAAGTCCCCCGGTGAATCCATAAAGGACAGAGGGCAGGGGAAACGCCCATGCGTTTCTTCTGCCTTCCCGCTCCCCGGCCGCTCCGCCATGTTCTTGCATTATTCCATTATGGTATTCAATAACTCCGTTATGTTCTGTCATGAACGCCGAGAAGCGTGCGCCTTTTCTTTCTTGCCGACCGCTCCGCGCCAGGATGCGTCACCCGGACGCTCCTGCAGCCTGCTCCAGCACACGATGATCTCTCCGCACAGCAGGATCACCACACTCACGATGTAGATCCAGAACAGCAGCAGCACCACGAATGCCAGCGCACCGTAGATCAGTTCATACTGACCGAGATGCCCCAGGTACCAGTTGAGACCGGCGCGGGAAAGCATGATGGCCGCGGTGGCCAGGACAGCTCCGACCACAAGGGGACGATCGCGCAGAGCGTGCGACGGAAGGAAGCGATAGCTGAAATACACTGCGACAAATACGGACATCGGAAAGATCACCTGCGAAAGGGGCACGACGACATGCGGCCATCCGGCGCCGTGCGCGATGGACTGGAGGTCGGCGGCGATGACGCGGGGGATTGCCGCAGCGACAGAAGATGCCACGGCCAGCAGGAGAAAAAAACCCACCATGATAAATCCGATCACGTACTGCTTGATAAATGACCGGTGCGTGCGCAGCTCCCAGATGATATCCAGGATTTGCTGAAAGGATACGAATCCTCCGATCACCGTCCACAGTAGACCGAACAGGGCCACGAGGCTCATCCGGCCGCGCAGGTCAAACAACCTGGCCACGCTTTCGCTGACCAAGTTGACCTCATGCGGCACAGTCGGCGCCATCACGGCAAGAATAGTGGACAAAAGAGCGCGGACGGCAGACGGCGGAATAAAATACAGTGCGCCGAACACGACGATCACAAGCAGGGGCAGCATGGCGGAGAAGGCAAAAAAGGCGACCGCGGCGGCCAGCATCCCCAGATTGTGCTTTGTGACGGAATGGATCAGTTCTTTGATGAATGGCATGAGTTTCATAAGCTGTTGTCTCCTGCGTATGGCACACGCGCATAAATTTTAAATTCACGCGCGTATAGAGCGTTTTGGACAACCCTTAGTCTGCCCGCCATCGCCGTAGCTTACTCCGCCAGCCCACTCACTCCGATCCCGTCAACACTCGCCGGCGGCCTGTCCACTCTCCCCCAGCACCTCGTCCGGCACCGCGCCCACCTCATTGAGTACCTCGTCCAGTGTATAGCCGACCGCCTCTTGCGGAAGAACCCGCGCCACTCCGGCCGGTGCAATCAGTTCCGGCGCAAACGAGTGAATCGGCAAGACCACCCGCGGAGAAATGTGCTCGATCAATTGGTGAATATCGTCGCGCGAACCGTGCCCGCTCGATCCCACCCGCACGAAGCGCGCGCCGAACGCTGCCAGCCAGTGTTGCAGATTGGTCCAAGCCGGGTCGTACGGACCGAGCGGATGGCCGTCGGCGTGCAGATAGACCGCTCCCGGCGCCGGTTCAATGTCGATCCAGTCTCGCAGGCGCGCATACGGAAGTTCGACCGCAAAACGCTGCTCCACACCCCGCAGTTGTTCCGGCGCCACCAGAGGCAGTCCGCACGCCGCCACGAACTGCCGCAACGTCTCGCTCCACGCGCTTTGACCGCCGGAGTAGATCGCGCATCCCGTCAGATCGCCGCCGAACTGCGCGTACACATACACACTCCCGGCGCCAACGGCCAGCGTGCGGTTCATGCGCAGGCACGCCTGGCGAATCGCGTCCAACCGCTCGGGATGCCGCGGGTAGTGGGTAAAGTAGACGCCCGCATCCGCTTCTCCGATCACTTCCGCATAACGATCGGGCAGTTCCGATTCATAAAAGATTTCCGAGTTGTCCTTCGCAAGCGCGCGTGTGCCCTCGATCCACAGCACATCCGGCGCAAACTTCCGGACCTCCTCCGCGAAGGCGAGCGTTCTATCTGCATGCCGTCCGTGCAGCCGGAGATCCCCGGAATAGACGAAGCGTTCGGACGGCGTCTGAATCAGCATGCCCGCGGCACCGGGAATGTCGTGGTCCACCGGCAGCAACCGGATGCGAAAAGGTCCGAACAAGTAGTTATCCTCCGGCGCGACCTCTTGATAGCGGATCTGCCCCACCCCTTCATGCAGCGCGTCCAGCAGAGTGAACATTTTTCTTGTCCCTGGGGTCACAAGGACAGGCACCTCCGGTCGCAGCAAGGGTAAATGCGCCATGTGGTCAAGATGGGCATGACTGATCGCCACCAGCGTCCTGCCGACAAATTCCGGCGCATCCGCAGTACCGCAAAACAGTCCGGCGATGCGCGGCACGACGCCCATCCGCTGCAGATCGCGAATGCCTGCAGGGCGCAATGTGCCGTCAAAGACCGGCATCTCCTGGCTCACGGCGCGTCCGAGATCAAATATCAATCGCCAGCCATCCTCAATCAGCTCGATGACCGTTCCGCCGATCGTCCGGCAGCCGCCATGAAATGTCCACCTGGCCACAACATCGCCCCCTGTTTATTCCGCCACTTATTCTGCCACGCGCCGCCCGCCGCGCGTTCGGCGGGACATGTCCCCGCGACGACATCGGGCAGGCCGGATTTTTCTGCGCCGCGCGTCAGCCCTGGATTCCCTCGCCGCGCGACACGCCGCGGATGATGTGCTTTTGCAAGAACAGAAAGAGGATGATCACGGGCATTGTCGTGAAAATCGCGGCGGCCGACAGACGCCGCCAGTCCACCGAGTTGTTGTCGAGGAAGTGCGCCAGAGCGACCTCTACCGGCTGGACATTGTGACTCTGCGTCACCATCAGCGGCCACATGAGCGAATTCCACGATCCGATGAAGATGTAGAGAGAGATGGTGAACAGAACCGGCCGGCACAGCGGCAGCGCGATCGACCAGAGATAGCGCAGGTGACCGCACCCGTCCATGCGCGCCGCCTCCCAGTAGTCCTTGGGCAGCGAGAGAAAAAATTGGCGGAGGAGAAAAATGCCGAAAACCGACACGCCGTACGGCAGGATCTGCGCCCAGTACGTGTCGAGCAGGTGCAGCAGGTTCAGCGTCACAAAATTGGGGATCAACTGCGCCTCACCGGGAATCATCATGACGAGCAGGATGGCCACGAACACCGCCTCGCGTCCGCGAAACTCGATGAAACTGAGCGCATACGCCGCAAGGACCGATGTCGTCAGGGCCAGCGCGATGGTGACGCCCGCGATGAACAGCGTATTGCCAAAGTACATCATCCAGCGGAACATGTGCCACGCCCGCGCATAGTTTCCCCATTGCCAATCAAGCGACAGGTGCGGCGGAAACGTGAAGACGTGCGCCCGCGTATCCAGGGACGTGACGAGCGAAACGTAGAGCGGCAACAAGAAGGTCAGCCCGACGCAAAGCGCGACGAACGCTTGTAATTGCCTGCGCAGGCGCAGTTTCATGCGCAAGGAAACCTCCTCTCCCCGGCCGGGCTGCCGGAGTCCAGTAGTTTATTGATAGAATACGACGCGCTTGCCGACCCAGCGCTGGAAGAGCGTCAAGGCCAGAATGATCGCGACGAGAATGATGGCCATGGCCGATGCGTAAGAATAGTGGTTATAGACGAACGCCGTCTCGTAGATCAGAAAGAGTGTGGTGGTCGTGGCGTATTCCGGACCGCCCGTGCCGCCTGAGAGCGCGTAGAGTTGGGCAAAGCTCTGCAGCGCGCCGATCGTCGTGACGATGGTGATAAAAAAGATCGTGGGCGAAATGAGCGGCAACGTGATCCGCCAGAACCGCCGCCACGCGCCGGCGCCATCAACGGCTGCCGCCTCCAGCACGCCGCCGGGCAGACTGGCGAGAGCCGACATGACGATCACGACGTCAAACC
>JAKACR010000074.1 GCA_021821225.1 Bacillota bacterium
CTTCCTTATCATTTGGCATCCACAGCACAGCGAAAGCCTATATTGCCAGTCTATCTATCATCCTTCCTTCGTTCGTCTATCCGTACTTCCGTCCATTTGAAACACCGTGTTTACCAATGCCAGGCTGGCTGCTCCCACCATCCCAAGGCGCTCTTCGAACCGTGAGGGCATGACGACTACCGGGTCCATGCGAGCCAAAAACGACTGCTGATTCACCACCCGTCGAATCTGTTCCACAAGCGGATACTTCCCATTCGCGAGCGTACCGCCGATGATCACTGTCGGTACATAGACCATGTTTAAGAGCGAGGCGAGCACCGTTCCGATTCGTTCGCCCGCTTCGCGCAGCACAGCGTCGACGCGCGCCGGATCGCTCTGACTCAAATCCGCCAAATCCGCGATCGTCGATAACCCCAAATCCTGTAACACGACGGGTTCTGACGCGTAGCGTTCCAGACATCCGGTATTTCCACACCAACAGGATTCCCCGTGCGGCCAGTACGTCATGTGCCCAAACTCACCGCCAGCCAATCCACCTTGATAGATTTGATCGCGAATCACCAGTCCCGCGCCAATCCCCTGTCCGATGTACACACAGACAAGACCGGGCGTTTCGTTCGACCGACTGAACAGGACTTCCGCGAGCGCCATGGTCTGGACGTTGTTCTCGACAAAGACGGGAATCCCAAATTCCTCTTGCAAGCGCGCTCTGACCTTGACGTCGCGCCATCCAAGATGCTGCGCACTGAGAATCGCGCCCTCACAAAAACTGACGAGCCCGACGAGCCCGACGCCGATTGCAGACACCTTCCGAGATTTTTGCGCCGTCATAAACTCACGAATCTCATCGGTCAGAAACGACAGGAAGTCGTCGGCCTGTATCCCTTTGCGCAGCAAAACGGTGCGCTCTGCGCGAATCACCCCTTTTAAATCAGCGAGTCCAAGTTCCAGTCGGTCCGAACGTACATGCACGCCCATGACCCAGTAGGCATGACCGATCAAGTCAAGCGAAATCGACTTTCGTCCCACCTTGTTGTCTTGACCTTGTACGACTCCAATTTCATGGACAAGACCTTCTGTGATCAACTCTGCCGTGATTTTCGTCATGGTCGCAGGCGTAAGTCTCGTCAGTAAAGCCAATTCCTTACGCGGAAGAGACCCCCTACGCAGTAGCGTATTGAGTACCAGAACCCGATTGACGTACTTGTTGCGCGTACTGTTTTGGCCAGCGATCGGCATCACGCAGGACTCTATCCTTGGTTTTTCCATGCACATTCGACCCTTACTCTACCGTCATAGTTGATACAAGTCTCATTGTCAACCATCCAACCGGGGTCCCGTCACAACGCGCAGTTCATGTGCACCGTCATCGCGCGTGTACTCATAGTAGTACCAGATCGCGCGATCCCGGACCAAGGCGTCAACGTATCGTACCGATCGGCCAGCGGCAGTCTCCAGCACGGGCCTCTCTGGAGTTGCTTTCGCAAACGTTCGCAAATCATACGTCAGTGCGACGGCTGACTTCTCTTCGTAGTTTTGTTCCACATTACGACTTCCGTCCCAGAGCGCAAAGAAAAAATCTCCAGCCGGAATGATCGTGGTAAGTCTGGCCTGATACTGATCCCAGCCGCTCACCCCCACGGGAATGGCGTTTCCCACCCATCGAAAGTTCAATCCATCCGTACTGACCGCAATCCCCGTTGACGCCAACGCGTATCCCGTGTTGTGCACATCGCCGCTCCCGTGCAGCAAAGAGGTATCGTGTTCACCTGTTGGTTCCGCATACACGAAATACATGAAGTATTGATCTCCAACCCGCATCACATACGGATCTTTGACACCCTCCACACCAGGTCTGTCCAAGGCCGTCAACACTTTCTTACGGAAACGTGGGTTGAACGAGGCTGGATCTGCGGCCTCCATCACATCAATTCGCCAACGGTTATCGACAGGATCCACATAACTGACGTACAGTCTGTAGTGTCCCTCTTTCACCTTCACAAGTGACGAACGCTCGATGGAACTGCTGCCGAGTTCCCGCTTGTGAAGTCGCCAGATATCATGGAACCGAATCCCATCTTCACTGCGGGCAATCCGGACTTCAAAGCCGCGTTCGGAATCAGCAGCACCGTGCGGTTGTCGTAATCGATAATAGAGATACACCGCATTGTCAATGTTGTCGTGTATCACACTGGGCGCACCTGCCCAATACCCCTTGGAGCGTCCGGGCGGCTCAATGATCGTCTCCCCTCGCTCGGGATCAAAGGGTCGTTTTATGAACGCAGCGAGTGAATTCACAGCTGATGTAAGAACCATGTTTCGTGACAACCTCCCAATCCGGCGTCGAAGCCGCCGAGTTCTTATTTGGCGATCTGCACAACAGCACCTGTTGCCCCGACTGCGTTATCCTTGTAACGAATGGCCGAAACACAAACGGAATTGATACATATGGCAGTCGTAGAATCAGGCGATTCAAGACATGCTTACGAATCAATCAGGCCCAAGCGCTCGAACTGTTCTGGCGGCGATCCCTCGTCGCGCATCAGTGAGACGAGCAAGTTCCGCATGCGTCGCGCAAGATCAGGATCAGAGTCAATCAAGTTTCTCTCTTTCCCTACGGGATCTGTTCGAGAGACCAGAATGGACGGTTCTGTTCCCTGACGAGACATGGGAATGCGCCACACCGGGTAGGGAACGTCTGAAATGTAACGGCCGGACGTAATCTCTTCTTCCGTGTTTTCCGGGAGTGTAAGCCGACCTGAATACATGTACAGCGGGTGATGCTCATTGTCATACCCCTGCATCAAGACGTATTCTCCGTCCGTGCAGCAGGCTCCCGTACCGAAGTTCCCATATAAAACCGCATCCCGGAAATGGTCGGTGCGTTCCTCGATCACAGGCAACAGAGAACGGCTGTGCGCCGCCGTCACTTCCTGCGCACCAGCCAGTTCGAGAATCGTAGCGTACAGATCCACCGTCGACGTGAGCGCTTCTGTCGTGCGCGAGCCAGAAAACGACGGGTGCCAGATCAGCATGGGGATGTTGGCGTGGGAATCAAAATGCGGGAACGATTTGGCGAATGCTTGGCGCTCTCCGAGGTCGTGCCCATGATCGGTCGTGATGATAACGGCCGTATCATCCCACACGGAGAGTTCGTCCAAGGTGTCCATCAGATGCCCGAGCCACTTATCGGCCATCGACACTTTTCCTTTGTATTGACCCCGAATGAATTCGAGTTCCTCCGGCGTCGCCTCCGCAAAAAACTGACGCATCTGCTCCGATTCCTGATAGGGCGGCCAGCATGTGTGCGATGAATCGGTTTGCTCTGTCCACATGGATCGATACGGCTCGGGAACATAGAACGGTTCATGCACGTCAAAAAGTTCCACCTGAAGATAATAGGGGCCGTTTTCCTGATTGTTGCGCACCCACTCTTCGGCCTTCGTCATCACCTGAGCTGAACAAAAATCTCTTTCCTTCTTGAAGTTCCTTGTGTTTCGGTAGAGATGAACACCCCGGCCCGGCCGCCACCGTTCAATGGCCTGCACCCACTCTGGCAATTCATCGACAGGGTCGGTTTTCCAAGGATCGCTCTCTTGGCCCCTGACGAGTTCGAAGCCTTGGAAGGATTCCATGTAGCCATGCGCATTGTCCTCCCAGTAGTGGTAGTGATCGGTGATTAGTTGCGTCTTATGGCCAAGTTTCGCCAGTTCTTTCGGAAGTGGTCGGTCAAACGCCTCCAGATGACCCCACGGCCGCCACAGAAAGTCCTTGCGACCGGAGAACAGCTCGCGCCGGGCGGGCATACACGGCAGAGAGCCAACGTAGTGATTTTCGAATTTCAAAGCTCTGTCCGCAAAGCGCTGGAAATTCGGCGACGCACCCGAAGTTGCCCCGTACGGTTCCAGGCTCCCTTTATTCAGGCTGTCCAGAAATATCAGAATGACATTCATATTCCATCCCCCCTGATCAATTCAGATAGACAGGTTGCCCCGTGCGCGCCGACGCGTAGATGGCGTCCAGAATCCGGGCCACGACAAACGCCTGCTCTGGGCGTACGACCGGCTCCCGATCCTCCCGCAGGGCCCGAATCCACGACTCCGCCTCTTTATCGCCCGCCTTCTCCGCTTTTGATTCGTAGAAGTCGACTCCTTTTGCACCTGATTGTACTTGATTGACATACAGTTGTCCGAATTCCTCTCCGTTGATGCGCAGGCCGTCCCACATGTCCGCCCCACGTTCCGTTCCGCAGAGCGTGCAGCGCGCCTCCCCAGTTTGCAAGGTATTTAGCGCCCAACTCGACTCCAGAATGATCGTGGCCCCATTTTCCATCACGACAAAGCCAAACGCAGAGTCCTCCACCGTAAATTTATCCGGATCCCATGGCCCCCACGCATTCGCGGCATTGTGGCGCCGACTGAGTTGATGATAGGAGGTTCCCACGACCATCTTCGGTTTGTAATTGTCCATCATCCAGAGCGTCAGATCCAACGCGTGTGTGCCGATGTCGATGAGCGGCCCTCCGCCCTGCTTCTGTTCATCGATAAACACGCCTTGCGTTGGAACCCCACGCCGTCTGACAGCATGCGCTTTCGCAAAGTATATGTCGCCAAGATCGCCGCGGCGGCACATCTGATAGAGATGTTGACTATCCGACCGGAAGCGATTCTGGTACGCAATGGTCAATTTACGGCCTGTACGCGCGGCCGCATCCAGCATCGTCTGCGCCTCGATCGATGTCTTGGCCATTGGTTTCTCACACATCACATGCTTTCCCGCCTCCAGCGCTGCGACCGTAATCTCTGCGTGTGAATCATTCGGTGTGCACACGTGAACTGCATCGATCGACGGGTCTTCAAGAAGCTTGCGATAATCCCCATACGTCTTCGCACCCTCCGCGCCAAACTGAAGCGCCGCCGCCTCAGCCTTGTGTGGCACAATGTCACAAAAGGCCACCATATGAACACCATCTATTTTTTCCAGACCCTGCATGTGTTTGCCGCTGGCAATTCCTCCACACCCGATCATTCCAATGCGCACTGATTTTTGCATACCGCGTTCCTCCTCCAATGAAATCTTCCTAAACCGATGAATCGAACCTCACCGAGACGCTGCTCAAAAGGGCATGGTTCCTCGCTCCCGCTCCTCCTCCCAACCCGGAGCCTCATGGCCCGGTATGTCTCCCTTCAGAAGAGGGTCCGCAGTCTCCTCCATCCACCGCGACACGCGGCCGCGCAGATCTCGCAACACCGCTTTATAGCGCGGGTCATTCACCACATTGTGCTGCTCCAGCGGATCATTGTGCAGGTCATACAGTTCTTCCGCCATACACTCCGTCGCATAATACTCCTCGCGCACTGCCTGCCCGGCTGGTCCAGTATGGATATCCAGCGGAATATATACGGACGGTCCACGCGCAAAATGCCGAATGTACTTGTGCTCTTCCGTTCGCACGCCGCGCACCGGGTGATACGCGTCGTGCCAGGTCAACTCAGCAAACATATGATTCCTGTGAGCTGGCGTTTCGCCAAACAGCGTCTGTGCAAAACTGCGTCCGTCAATGTCTGGCGCAATGGCGACACCCACCAAGTCACACAGTGTAGGAAATAGGTCGATATTGCACGTGAGATTCGTGCGCACTTGATTCGCGGCAATCGTTCCCTGCCAACTCACGAGCAGAGCCGTTTCCAGTCCGGGATCGTACAGCGTTCCCTTGGCGCGCGGGAAGGCGATCCCGTGATCCGTGGTGTACAGGATCAGCGTTTCTTCTGCCAAGCCAAGACGGTCAATCGCGCTCACAATCTGCCCGACGCCATCGTCAAGCTTGCGGGCACAATGAGCAAACTGCCCCATCTCGCGCCGCACGTCCTGATGATCCGGGAGGTACGGCGGACCGGAGCGATCCGCCGCTGTTTTCGCAGCGGAATCACGGTCAAACGGGCGATGCGTCTCTTCAAATCCCACAGCCAGATAGAAGGGATCCGCGACGCCGGACTGTGCCAGTTCCTCCAGGACGCCGACCGCAAGTTCCGCCACTGCACCCGCTCCTTGATTGCTTTTTTGCGGTTGCACGATCCTCTGATACCCATGACGCTTGTCTTCTTCGATTCCCTCATGCTGGTGTCCCACAAGCACCGTGCGGTACCCCGCCGCACTCATTTGCTCTGGCAACTTGGGAATCCCCCCCGGCATCGACCAGCCGATGTGTGCGAGACCCATCATGCCATTGCGGTGCGGGTACATCCCGGTGGCGATGCCCGAGCGACTCGGGCTGCATTGCGGCGCACAGCAAAAAGCGCCGTCAAAACGGATGCCACGCTGCGCCAGCGCATCCAGTGCCGGGGTGTCCACATCGCGACCGTAACACCCCAATTGTCGACCCGTGTCATGCGAGATCATGAATACAATATTGGGATTCCGCTTCATTTCAACCTCTCCTCTCGGAATTAATACACATGAATTTAATACAAATGACAGCTCACTTGATGACCGCCGCCTGTATCCCTTGACGAGGGTACTTCTGTCTTGCAGCGATCGTGCACTTCCGGACAGCGAAACTGAAATGGACAACCACGAAAATCCAGTCCGAGATTCGGCGGTTCTCCTTTCACCGTTCCCGTATCCTGCGCCTGCCTTGAACGCTCCGGGTCCGGAGCGGCCTGTACCAACAAACGCGTATAAGGATGTCGGGCCTCTTCAATGATCTCAGTCGCAGATCCCTCCTCGATGACGTCTCCGGCATACATGACGGCGATGCGTGATGCGATGTACCGCGCGCTGGCCAGATCATGAGTGATATAGATGTACGCCACCCCAATATCCCGATTCAAATCCATCATCAAATTGAGTACACCCAGGCGCAGGGACACATCCAACATGGACACGGGTTCATCGGCTACCACCAGTTTTGGTTTCCCAACCAGTGACCGCGCAATCGCCACCCGCTGACGCTGCCCCCCCGACAACTCGTGTGGATAATGATTCAGGAAGTTCTCCACAGGAGAGAGCCCAACGAGTTCGAGCGATCGTTGAATCGATTCATCGCGTTCCACACGATCGAAATGCAAGCCAACACGCGGAAAACTCCGGTTCATGATGGTATGCACTGAATGTGTAGGATTAAGTGCTGCAAAGGGATCTTGAAAGACCATCTGCACGTGACGTCGGTATTCCTTGAGTGCACGCCCCCGCACCCGTGTTACATCTTTTCCTTTGAACTCCATAGTTCCTTCATCGGGTGTGTACAATCGAAGAATGGTCCTTGCCAGCGTGGACTTCCCACATCCGGACTCCCCGACGAGAGCAACAATTTCTCCTGACGAAACAGAAAAATTGACGCCCCGCAATACACGAACTGTGTTGCGCCCTTCTCGAAACACTTTCTGTACATTGCTCATGCGCAAGAGATCGACGGATTGGTTCAAGATGGTCTCCCCTCTCCCCCTGTCATATCGCTACCGGCGACATGACAGGCAAGCTCGCTATTTTGATGTCGAACCAACGGCGGCATTGCTGAGCGACACACATCGATCACGGACGAGCAGCGTGGTGCGAACGGACATCCCTCCAACGGGGTGAACAAATCCGGCGGTGATCCGGGAATTCCTTCTTGGCGGTGCATCGCGCCGTGGAGAGGGGGAAAAGATTGAATCAACGCACGTGAATAGGGATGCTGCGCGTTCGTCAACAAATCTTTTACGAGACCCCGCTCCATGACTCGTCCTCCATATAAGACGACGATCTCGTCGGTGATTTCCAACAGTAGAGACAAATCATGTGTGATCAACAGCACGGCAAACCCCTGTTCACTCTGCAATCTGCGAATCAGGGTAATAATTTCCCGTTGCGCCACGACGTCGAGCGCAGTCGTTGGCTCATCCATGATGATCAATTCTGGCTGCATCAGCATAGCCAGAGCGATCACGACCCGTTGACGCATCCCTCCCGACAGTTGATGCGGGTAGTTATCAAGTTTTGCAACGGGCAATTCCACCATCCGAAACACTTCTTCTGCGCGTTCCCGAGCCTTTCTTTTGTTGAAAGTGGCATCGTGAGCCCTCATGGTGTCAAACATTTGATCACGGATACGCATCACGGGATTCAGTGCATTCATGGCGCTCTGTGTTACAAAAGAGAATGTTTTCCACCGCAATTGCCGAAGCTCACGACGCGACAGATCAAGAACAGATCGACCGGCAATGCGAACGTGCCCCGTGACCACCACGTTCGGCGGCGCCAGCACTCGCGTAGCAGCCAAAACCAGTGTGGATTTTCCACTGCCGGATTCACCGGCAAGTCCAACCATTTGTCCTCTGCTGATTGTCAAACTCACATTCTGCACAGCACGCAGCAGACCACGTTCACTCGGATAACTGACGGACATGTTTTCAACAACGAGAACCTCTTCCTGAGTTCCCGCTGAACCCAGCACTTCTCGCACCAGACGTTCAGACATGCTTTTTCACCTTCCTTGTGCGCAAACGCGGGTTAGTGACTTCATCCAGTGAAAAGTTGATGAGCGCAAGCGCTCCTCCGAAAAGAGCGATCGCCACCCCCGGTGGTACGAACCACCACCACATACCGTTGATCAATGCCTCATCATTTTGCGCCCAATACAGCATCGTTCCCCAACTCACCACATTGATGTTCCCCAGACCCAAAAAATCAAGACTGGCCTCGGTCAACAACGCATGAATCGTTGTAAAAAGAAACCCTGCCAGCACAAGCGAACCCATATTGGGCAGGATTTCTCCGAATACGATGCTCCACCAGGGTTGCCCAACCAAGCGGGCATGAAGCACGTAGTCTCGTTCCCTGAGCGTGAGCGCCTGCGCCCGCAGCGAACGCGCCCTCCATGCCCAACTGGTCAAAGAGATGACCCCTATAATCGGCCACTCACCCTTGAAATGAATGTACGCTGAGAGAACGATGACAAGCGGCAAACTCGGCACCACCACAAAGATGTTTGTGAGCAGAGTTAATGCCTGATCCACCCAACCCCGCGCATACCCAGCGGTGATACCGACCAATAAAGAAATGCTCGTGGCAATCACACCCACGACAAACGCCACCAAAAGCGAAATTCGGGTTCCCCAGACCAATTGACTGAAGAGATCCTGGCCAAGGGAATTGGTGCCCAACCAATGCGCAGGACTCGGGGGCAACCCCATCGCAAAGTTTTCCGCTGTGGGGTTATAGGGGGCAATGACTGGCGCAAAGATCGCAACCAACACAAAAATCGCGATCACCGTCAATCCAACCAACGCCTTTGAACTACGAAATAGACCCCAGCGTTTGCGTCCGCGTCTGCGCAACCATCGAATCGGACCCTGAACAAAAAACTCCGCAACCCGGAACATGGTGATTCCCCCTCCCTAGAATAAACTAACGTCTGGAAACACGCGGGTCCAACCGAGCGTACAACAGGTCGACCAGGAAATTGGCGATCAACACGGCGGTGACAATTACGAAGAAAATCGCCTGCATGAGTGGGTAATCATCGTTGAGCACGGCTTGATACAGCGCGTAGCCGATACCAGGATAACTGAAGACGATCTCCACGAGCACAGCGCCGCCGACGACAAACCCGAGCGACATGGCGAAGTTGGTCACAGAAGGCAATAACGCATTGCGCGCACCGTAATTCGTGACGATTTCTCTTTCCGGAAGTCCTTTCATCTGCGCTAAAGTGATATAATCCTCCGACAAAATGCTGATCATGTTGTTGCGCATGCCCATCATCCAGCCTCCCATGGATGTCACCATGATCGAAATTGCCGGCAACGCTGCGTAATACAGAACCGTTCCGAGTGAAGAGAGATTGAGACCTAACGATTGCGTCGTATTGAATGAGTGTCCAATTGGGAACCAGCCCAGCAGAAAACCAAAAACATAGAGCAGTCCAAGAGCAACCCAAAAGTAGGGCATGGAAGAAAGCAGCATAAATGCGACAGGTAGTGCGTCACCCAAAGATCGACCACGCCGCCATGCGCTAAAGACTCCCAACCCGATGCCAAAAATAAATGAAAGCACGGTGGCGCTGCCAATCAGAAACAGCGTCCACGGCAATGTCACCGCAATGACTTGACTCACCGGCTCAGGGAAATAAGTTAACGATATGCCGAAGTTCCCCGTCAATGTATTTCGTATATACCCCCAGTACTGAAGCCAGAGGCTCTGATGATTATTGATGCCAAAGGCCAACTCCAGCGCCTTCATGGCATGCGGGGAGAGTTGCCCCTGCCCCTGCGTACGCGCCATGATCGCCGAAACTGCATTCCCAGGCATCAATCGCGGCAAGAAAAAATTCACCGTGATTGCCGCCCAGAAAATCAGCACGTAAAACCCA
>JAKACR010000075.1 GCA_021821225.1 Bacillota bacterium
TCCTGTCCACGCGAGGGATCGTGCAGACGTTGCAGTAGTATTCGACACCGGACGGCTTGAGCAAAACCGTCACCTGGAAATGGCGCGCGCGATAGAAGCAGGAGAACACATCGTAGGCGCTCGCCCAGACGCGCCCATCAGCCTCCTTCACCTGTCCGCCCGGCGGGATATGCAGCACGAAATCCGGCGCAAGCGTCCCTCTGTACCAAACATCAGGGCGCACCGGACAGCATCTGGTCCATATCCGATGCGACGCGCCGTCAAATTTGCGACTCTCGATCCGCCAAATTCTTTCGCTCAGGGCGGTCTTCATGATTCCGTTCCCCGCTCAATCTCCGCCTGCGGCGGCTGATTGTCTGGCTCCGGCACGTCCGGAAGCAGTCCGCCGAAGATGCGGGCGCGAATCAGGGAGCGGATGGCGATCAACACGATCGGTCCGATCACCAGTCCGAAAAATCCCATACTGCGCAGTCCCACGTACATGCCGAACATGGTGGCAAACGTGCCGAGTCCCACGCTGGTGGCCATGATCTTCGGCTCGATCGTATGCCGCACCAGAGACGCAATCGTCTGGAGCAGCAGAATCTTGATGGCGAGAACCACGTGCCCGCCGAGAAACGCCCCCACAGCCCAGGGAAGCGTCACGATCCCCGATCCAACGATCGGGATCCACCCCGTCAGGCCGATGGACAGACCGAGGATAAAGGCGTACCGGATGTGCATGAGCGCCATTCCCACGATGCAGATCACGCTGGTCACGCCGATCAGGATCAACTGCGTGCGCAACATCCCCGCGATGGCATGGCTGACATCAATCGCGACCACCTCAAGTTTCGGCGCCCATCCGGGCGGGAGCGCCCGCCGCAGTAAAGAGAGCATCTCTTCTCGTTGCGCGAGGAAAAAATAGGCTGCGACGACGGCGATGATCCCGATGATCACGACATCGGGCAACAGTGCGACACCCGTGAAAAGCGAGGCGAATAACGTCACGGCAAATTGCTTCGCCTGCTCCACCGTTCCGAGGGCGGTCGTCTGGAACGTGGCCACCACTTTGGGCGGCAGGTGTCCGTACACCGCCATTCCCTGGTGCAGCATGTGCTCCATCCAGTCGCGCCAGAAAGAGAAGTAGACGGGAATGGCCTGCGAGAAACCGACTGCCTCCTGCGCCGCCTGGATGACGACAAACGTGACCAGCGCCGCCAATACGCCGATCGAGCCCACCATGACCACCAGCACAGCCGACCGTTCTGTCATGCCGACCGACTGCAGCACACGCACGAGCGGAAAGAGGACCACCGCAATCACCAGGCCGAGCACAAAAGGCAGGATATAACTGAACAGACGGGCGAACAGCACTGTGACGATGATCAAAAACGCCATCAGCACCACGATCTCCATCATGCTCGCCAGATAACGCCGCATCTCCTGATCCAGCGTCCACATGCGCTTGCGTTGATTATCCCCACGATTGTCCCCACTCCGGACATCCATCCGCCACACCCCTCGTATGCTATGACTCAAATTCAGCCAGCGGGCTTCTATCGCCCGATCGGGCGACCTTCACTCCGGGAGCGTCACTACAAAGCGCGCGCCGCCGCGTTCACCATTTTTCACGACAATTGTACCCCTGTGCTTCTCCACGATCGCCTTGGCGATCGACATGCCAAGCCCGGTATCACCCTGCGCGCCGTGATAAAAGCGTTCAAACACGCGGTTCAACTCGTCCGGAGCAATCCCTTTCCCGTCGTCTTCCACGACGATCTCCACTCCGCCTTCCGCGACCCCGCGGGCCGCGATCTGCACCTTCCGGCGCGCATGACGCACCGCGTTGGACAGAAGGTTCAGAAGCACCTGGGAAAGCTTGTCGCTGTCGGCCAGGCAGGACAGCGCCCCGTCCGGGGTCAGGGGCGTCACGAGAATATTCCTGTCCTGCGCCAGAGGCAGCACCCGTTCGATCGTTTTATAGATAATTGAAGAAATATCACACTGTTCAAAATTATACACCTCATCAAGTGTCTCCAGTTTCGAAAGATAGATCAGTTCATCCACCAGGTGCTTGAGACGTACGCTCTCCTGCGCGACGATGTCCAGGACGCGGAATGTCTCGGAGGATTCAAACACGCCGTCGCGCAGGCCCTCCGCATACCCGCGGATGGCCATGAGCGGAGTCTTCAGTTCGTGTGACGCGTTTTGCAGGAAGCGCTTTTGCGCTTCGTCGAACGACCGCAGCGACGCCACCATATCGGCGAACGCCTTGGACAATTCTTCCCATTCATCCCCGGTGCGCAAAGGCGTCACCGCTGAGAAATCCCGCTGCCGCACACGATTGACCGCTTCCTTGAGCACCCACACCGGACGCATCATGCGGCGTGCGAGCACAATGCCGACCAGCGCGATGATGATGCTGGAGATCACCAGTCCCTGCGCGACAGACCACCAGATCTGCGACGTGATGCGCTGCAGGTCCGACAGGTTGGTGAACATGGTCAGGACACGGGTGTTCAACCGGACAAAGTAGGGGCTGCTCCGTACATTCAGGTCACTCGGCAGCGAGATGTGAGGCAACTGCATGGGGACGCCCGAAAGGTAGTGAAACGGCAGTGCGACAATCTCGTACTGCGGAGCGCTGGCGGGGTACACGCCGACGCTGATTTTTCCGTTTAACGCACGGGCGATGACAGGACCGATCTCCGTCAGCACGCCGGATTCCGCGTGTGTGAACGTACCGCCGAGAACGCGCCCCGCCGAGTCGATCACCGCGTACTCCGCGTGGACATTCTGCGCAGCCACGGACACCGTGAAGACGTTTTGCGGACTCTTCCCAGCAGCCTGACGGGGCTGCGTCTGAACCAGGCGTCCGAACAGTTCATAATTTGAAATGATCTGCCGCCCGTACGCCACGAGGCTCTGTTTGGTGGTCCCAATCACGTACCCATGGATGGTCCGGTTTGTCAAGACACCGGCAAGCACAAGAGAAGCCGCCACAATGACAAGGTATACAGAGACCACCTTGAAAGCAATCGATGTCCTCACGGTCAGCCCACCCTGCAAAGATCGCGCACCCGCACATCTTCCTTATTGATGAGGGACCGCGGCGCGACATGTCTAGCCTTCGATCTTGTATCCGTATCCCCATACTGTCACAATCTCCGCGTGCGAATTTGCCGCCGACAGCTTCTTGCGCAGGCGCTTGACAAGATCGTCGATCGCCCGTTCATCGCCGATAAATTCATATCCCCAGACCTGCGTCAACAGTTGCTCGCGCGTGAAAGCCCGGTTTTTATGACGGATGAGAAACGCCAGCAGTTCATACTCCTTTGTGGTCAGCGCCATATCGGCATCGCCCGCTGTGATGCGGCGCTCTGCGTCGCGCAGCGTCAGATCAGCGCAGGCCGGCAGATCCGGCTCAGTCTGCACGATTCCTTCAGACGCCTGGGCAGTCGGGCGAAGCCTGCGAAATACGGTACGGACGCGCGCAACCAGTTCGCGCGGAGAAAAGGGTTTTGAAAGGTAGTCGTCCGATCCGAGTTCAAGTCCGATGATGCGGTCCACCTCTTCATCCCGGGCCGACACCATGATGATCGGTATCTCGCTTTTTGCGCGTACCCATTTGCACAGATCGTAGCCGCTGACACCCGGCAGCATGATGTCGAGAATCAGCATATCCGGCAAATTATCCTGCATGGCTGCCTGCGCCTCGTCGCCGGACGCAAAACTCGTGACATCATAACCGTCGCGCGTCAAGTACCGTTCGACAACCGTACGGACACTGTCATCGTCATCGACTACATAAATCAGGCGCCTGCCGTCCATGCCTTTCCCTCCTCGCAAATCATGCATCAGGCAGGCGCTTGGCGCGCATGACCCGGCTTTTCGTCACGAATCCCGCGCCCGCAAGTGCCAGACCGGAACCGCACAGGAGCAATCCCGCTGCGCGGTCGGTCGACATGATGAACGCGCCCAGGGCCAGTATGCCCATCGTGATCACCGCCAGCGCAAAAAACAGACCCTTTGCCACTTTTGACATGACCGTCCCTTCCTTTCCGGCTCCCTTTCCGGGTGAAAATATCCTCGCCTCTGCCGGCCGCCACGATACCCCGAAGACTGGGAGCCACCCATGTCCCCGAGCTCCCGCTCAGCCACCGCTTCGCGGAACTCGCGACAAGCAAAGGATATCATGGCGACCCAGCAAACCTGAAGACTGCCCCGTTCAGCCCTGCAGTCGCGACTGGACACGCTCTTCACCGATCCGCTCGCGCAGCAGCGTCCGGTACATCGCCATATGCCTCTGGGCCGCCTCTGCGTCCATCTGGACAACGCTATCATGCAGCGATTGATGCAGCGCCACCACCGCGCGCTGTATCTTTTCCTCATCGCCCAGCCACCGCAGGACACCTGACAGCGGATGGTACAGGATGCGCAATATGTTTGCCGCCATTGGGTTGCCCGCCGCATCCGCCATGGTCAGATGGAAGTCCCCCTCGCCTTTGAGCACGAGCGCGGGTTCGCCAACGCCGGTTTCCATTGTGAATAACGCCTCTGCGAGCGCCTGGCAGTGTTCCTTTGACCGCCTTTTCGCCGCCGCGCCCGCTATTCCCTGTTCAAGCCACATCCCCACCTCAAGCAATGAACGCGCATCCGATGAGCTCATCAACACCGCCGCGTGAACAGGTCGCAAAAAGGCATCCTCAGAAAACGGTTTGACGTACGTGCCGTCGCCGTGTCGCAATTCTAGCAGACCCTTTCCCACCAGCATGCTGCATGATTCGCGGATAACTGCGCGCGATACGCGAAAATGCGCGGCAAGATCAGCCAACGGAGGCAATCGCTCCCCCGGCTTCCACTCACCACGCACAATCAGCGCTTCGATGCGGCGCGCCACATCAAGGTACAGCGGTCTGCTCTCCCCCTTGCCTCTGTCGCCCATCACCGTCCATCCTATCTGCGGGACTGTACATTCAGTCCGAGCAAGCGAAGGATAAAGAGAAACAGGTTCAGAAAATCCAGATACAGATTCAACACCATCATCGGGACCTGTTCCGGCGAAATTCCGTAGCGCGTCAGCCTGTTCAGGTCAAACAGCATGAACCCGACAAACACGCTGATGCCGAGATACGTGTAAATGAGCTGCAGAGCCCCGCCGAGCGGGAAAAACAGGCTCACGACCCCGAGCAGCAGCAGCACGATCAGGCCGACGCTCGCAAACATCCCCATCCAGCCAAAATCCACGCCACGCCGGCTGGCGATGAACGCAGACAGGGCGAAAGCGCCCGCCGTCACAAAGAAAGCCTCTTCGACAACCTGTATGCCAAGCGCCTGTGAATAGACGATCAGAATGGGAGTCACGGTCATTCCCGACAATAGCGTGAACACGAACAGGAACGTCCATCCGACCAAGCGACGCCTGCGCACCACCGCGGCGGCGATCATCATCCCCATCTCAACGATCCAGAGCGGAAAATACAGTGCGGGAGGCAAAAACTGTCCTGCGTATGCGCCAACCGCCGCAAACGCCAGCGACGCGGCGAGGCCGAACAGGACTCTGTTGCGCGTCATGCGCAGATCCAACTGTTCGTACATGTGAAGCCGCCTCCTCCTATCTTGAAAATGAGGGTCAGGTGCTAACCGCCAATATCCCTTTGCTCCTGCTCGGACACCGCTATCGCTAAACTCGCGACGAGCAAAGGGATATTGGCGGCCCAGCAAACCTTGCTTATGGCGTTGGACTCGCGGCGAGCAAACTGGATGACGACGCCCCAGCCAAGCTTGCCGATGGCGCAAAAGTCGGCGGGAATGGGGCAAGGCGCCAGTCCAGCAAATTTCCATCCTGCCGATGGTGGCGCGCCGGCGGCATCAACGTCTATCCGGAAAACGCAGTGGCTACTGCTGTGTATAGAGGTTGTTCAAAAAGTGGGCAGAACTCCCCGGCGCATTGCCGCGTCTTCGCCAGAAATACTCCCTCACGTACCCGAAAACGTACGCTCGGTCCGCATGTCTGGCTGCTTCCTAGGGGACATGGGATAATGTCCACTGCACACTCGGTTTATCCCATGTCCCATTGCACTGCGTGGGTCAACCCTGCCCTCTTTTTGAACTGGCTCTTATATGTGCATTGTACATCTTTTCGACCCGAGCGTCATCACGGCGCCGCTGTCCGAAACGTCCGCACTCGCATCAGCACCCGCCCAAATCGCTTCCGCCGCCCGCGACGGAAAACGAGTCGCGCGTCGCATTATAATAAATCTGCACATTTCCCCGAACAATGGTTCTCGTGAAGGGATCAAGCGCAAACGGCACATTTTTTACGTCGATGACGTCGTCCCGGTCATCCCGCTCATCCAGAGCGATCGTGAAACGGACGCCGCCTCACCCCGGCGCGGCCACAATGCGCACGACCAGATCCTCTTCGCCGTCTTCCGCGCGAATCTGCAAAAGACGCCGCGCGCCCTCATCCGTGATTTCCACCATATCTGCCCGCCCCCTCTTGCGCATGGTCTGCGAGCATGCGCAAAAACACCTGTCCAAATGGCAATGCCGCCCGTTCTCCCGCGTCGGCGTAAAGGAATAAGCCGTCCGCACACAGCGCAATTTCAGAGTACGCCCCAAACAAATCAATTGTCCAGCGCACGTGAGAAAATGTGTGCGTATAATGTCCCAGCAGTTCGACCGGGCGGATGTCCCCTCCCGTGATCGCGCGCGCGGCGGCGACCGCCGCCTGTTCCGTCCGGCCGTGTTCCGCCGCGACGAGGGGAAGCTGCCACAACCCGGCCAGCAGTCCCCGGCCGGGCCTTTGCTGCACGCAGACCGCCTCCCCACAGCGCAGCAAGAGCGCCGCATAATGGTCTTCGCGCACCGCCTTGCGCGCGGACCGGACGGGCAAAACAGACTGCAATCCGCCGGCGAACGCGCTGCAATGCGCGCGGACAGGGCACCCGTTGCAGTCCGGGTTGCGCGGTGTGCAAACGAGCGCCCCGAGTTCCATCAGGGCTTGGTTGAACGCCCCCGCCTGTGCCGGCGGCAACAGATCCGCCGCCAACCGCGTGATTTCCCGCTTCGTGCGAGTCGCCCCGATATCCCCGGAAATCGTGTGCAGGCGCGCCAGAACGCGCAACACATTGCCGTCCACGGCCGGCTCCGCGCGACCGAAGGCGATGGACGCCACCGCCCCCGCCGTGTATTCGCCGATTCCCGGCAGCTTGCGCATGTCCTGGGCGGTGTCCGGCAGCGTCCCGCCGTAGGACGCCTCCACCTCGCGGGCTGCGGCCTGCAGATTCCGCGCCCGCGAATAGTAGCCAAGTCCCTCCCACAACTTCAGCACGTCTTCCTCCCTTGCCCCGGCAAGCGCCGCCAGAGACGGAAAGCGTTCCATGAAGCGCAGGAAATACGGGATCACTGTCTCCACGCGCGTCTGTTGCAACATGAACTCCGAAACGAGCACATGGTACGGATCCGGCCGTTCACGCCAGGGCAGCCTGCGCGCCGACCGGTCGTACCACGCCAGCAGGTCCTGCGCAAAACGCCGACCGTCCATTCACTGAACCAGCTTCTCGGGATTGAGGTCGAGCAATTCAGGAACGACGAAGCGACCATCCTTGCGGATCAGGCGATCGTCAAACCAGATCTCCCCGCCGCCGTACTCGGAGCGCTGGATGCATACAAGATCCCAGTGTATGGCGGAATCGTTGCCGTTTGGCGCCTCGTCGTAGCAATGCCCGGGCGTGAAGTGAAAGCTGCCGTCGATCTTCTCGTCGAACAGGATATCCCGCATGGGCTCCCGGATGTACGGATTCAGGCCGATGCTAAATTCGCCGACATAGCTCGCGCCCTCATCCGTGCGAAAAACATTCCACGCGCGCTTTTCGTCATTGGCGGACACCTCGACGATCCGGCCCTCTTCAAACCGCAGCCGGACGTTCTCGTAGATGAAGCCGTCGTACGGCGAGGGCGTGTTGAATTGCACCACGCCGTTGACCGACGTTCGCACGGGGGCGGTGTACACCTCGCCGTCCGGGATATTGCGGTCCCCGTTGCAGGGAATAACCGGAATATCCTTGATGGAAAACCGCAGGTCCGTCCCGGGCCCTTTGATATGCACCCGATCCGTCCGCTCCATCAGCGCCTTGAGCGCCTGCATGCGCTCGCCCATCTTCCGATAGTCGACCGTGCAGACGCGGAAATAGAAGTCCTCGAATTCGCGCGTGCTCATTCCGGCCGATTGCGCCATCGCGCTGTTCGGATAGCGCATCACGCACCAGCGTGTGCCCTTGACACGGGCAAAGGAGTGGACGGGGGTGTGGTATAATCTGTCGTGCAGCGCCATGCGGCCATGTGGGACATCCGCGTACTCCGTCGCGTTGTCCCACGCGCGCACCGCGACATAACAGTCCATCTGCTTCATCAGCGCCTCGTCGACCTGCGCCTGCAACATGAGCTGCTCCTCTGTCACCTCCCGCAACCAGGGCCGCCAGAGCTGCGGAGCGCGCACCTGGATAAAGGGCATGCCGCCAACGCGGTACGCCGCCTCGATGAACTCCTCAGCCAAATCCATTCCCGAGCCAAATACTTCGATAAGAATCTTCTCGCCCGTCTGCAGTTCACAGGAATGGCGGATCACATTTTCAGCCAGTTGCCTGGCCCGTGGATCACGCATTCGCCCACCTTCTTTCGCTTGGCATTTTACCATATCCGCATGGGTGAAGGATAAGATTTCAACCGCATGCCTCCGTCGCTCTTGAGCAAGCTAAACAGGGAGGTGGTGCGAGATGTGGACGTTTATTAACGGCATGACGAGGGGAACCAGAAGGAACAGCGCCCGGCCATTTCCGCAGACATGGTCAATGCTCATGGGCGCGGGCATGGGGATTGCCGCGTGGGAACTGGCCAGACGGCAAAACTTTTCCTGGTTCCGCAACACGGCGGACAGAATGACCCGCAGAGTGTCCGGCCGACGCCGCGAGAGAGCAGACTTCGCAGACTGAGCAAGAAAGGAAAAATCTGCGGGACATGGGGGACATGTGATAAAGCCCCCTGTACAGGCGATCTGATTCCGGATATAGCGTTTGAGGCTTCAGTCAAACGCTATATCTGCTGTTACTCGCCTGCTGAAATTTGGTTTATCACATGTCCCATGGGGGCGACCGGCGATCCGCTGGCGTTTGATACCATGTCCCCAGATATTTTTCACATATTCGCCACAGTCATCTTTCCCCGCAGACGTTACAATACACGTAACGGCATAACATCATAACAATATGATCTATTTTCGAAAGCGGGTGCGATCGTGACAATGGTGCGCGCCGGATACCCCCTCTATCTTCAACTGCGTTCCTGGCTGATGGGGAAGATCGAATCCGGAGAATGGCCGGAAGGCACCATGATCCCGACGGAACAGGAACTCATCGCCATTCACGGCGTATCGCGCACGACCGTCCGCCAAGCGTTGCAGGATCTCGTCGGAACGGGAAACCTGGTGCGCCAGCAGGGACGCGGCACGTTTGTGGCGCGCCGCGAGAGCCTGTCCACCTCGTCCCCGCTCTACGGTTTTTTTGAAGAATTCGATCTGCTCGGCAGGCACGTCTCCGTTGCCTCCGCCGACCTGTCCCTGATCAGGGCGGACGCGGTGGTCGCGGCCCATCTGCATCTTGCGGAGAATGCTGTTGTCGTGCGGGTGTTCCGACTTGTGCATGAAGGTGATGAACCGATCTTTTACGATGAAAGCTTCCTGCCCGAATCCGCGCACGCGATACTGGCCGGGCGCGACGTTCGCCAGTTGCAGATCTATCGCGCGATGGAACAGCACGGCGTCACGATCTCCTCGGGAGAACAGACCATCACGGCCCAGGCGGCCGACCAGACGGACGCCGCCTTATTGCGGATCAGCGCAGGCCAGCCCGTCCTGCATATTGAGCGCACCACACGGGACGTAACCGGTCGTCCGCTCGAATACGCATGCGCGCATTATCGCGCGCACAGCTATGAATACCGCGTGCGGCTGGTCCGCCAAGCAGAGCGCGCCAATTGATTTGACATCCAGAAGCTGCAACCCTGGGAGGGGACAAACGCCACATGAGCCATTCCGTCACTGACCGCAAGCGAACTCTTCCGCTCAACGTCCTGACCGCGCGGCCGAACTACCACTGGTACGTCGTGGGGACCGTCTGCATAGGCGCCTTCATGGCGGCGCTGGACGCGAGCATCGTCACCGTCGCCCAACCGGCCATTCAGGCAAAGTTTCACACGACAGTGAGCGCGACAGAATGGGTCGCGCTCGCGTATCTCCTGACGCTGACCGCGCTGCTCGCGATGTTTGGACGGATCTCCGACATCGTCGGCAGACGCCCGCTGTA
>JAKACR010000076.1 GCA_021821225.1 Bacillota bacterium
CCTGCTGATTACTCACGAACGCGAGAACCGGCAGGGCCACTCCCTGGAAAAAGATCGACACGACAAACAGCACCCATCCCTGCGCCCCGGTCGGCCGTTGCAGGAGCAGCGCCGCCGCGATCAGCAGGGTCAGCGTCCAGAACGTCCACATGGAGGATAACCCCAGAGCCATGTGCGCGGCGAGCCAGTCGTTAAACCGCGCAATCCTGCGCTCCCGCGCCGTCCGCCGCCCGGCCGCGACCAAAAGTTTATCCGCCTTGTCATGAACGTCTCCCATCAGATCTCCCGAACCTCCCAGATCACCTGACCTCCAGATCGAACAGTTCCATGGTCCACACAATTCACGAGAAAAGCAATAGGGGGAGCAAAAATAGACCGGATGGACTATGCAAAATAGTTCAACACACGCTCTTTATCCTTCCGCTTGTCAGGTAGAATTGTTGAAATACATACCGAACGAAGGAGATCGCCACATGGTGGACAAAGACACCATTCCCGCTCCCGCCGACACACCTTTGCACGCGCTTCTGACACAACCGACACCAAGGGACGGAACGGTCCACGCAGACCGCGCGGGACCATCCGCTTCTCCTGAAATTCTTGCGCCTCCGATTGCGCCCCCTGCGCAAAGCGGCGCCGTCTTGCTGTGTGAAGCGCTCGGGAAAGCCGACGTAAAGGTAGTGTTCGGATACCCCGGGGGCGCCGTCCTGCCGATCTACGACGCCCTGTACCAGGCAAACATCCGCCACATCCTCACCCGCCACGAACAGGGCGCCGTGCATGCGGCCGAGGGATACGCGCGCGTCACCGGGAAGCCGGGTGTCGTACTTGTCACGTCCGGTCCCGGCGCGACCAATCTGGTGACGGGCATCGCCGACGCCTACATGGATTCCACGCCGCTCGTCATCCTGACCGGCCAGGTGACGACCGACAAAATCGGCAGCGATGCCTTTCAGGAAGCGGATGTGCTCGGCATCATGACCCCGATCACCAAACACAGCCTGCAAGTGCGCCGTGCGTCGGACATTTTGCAGGCTGTGGCGAACGCCTTTCACATTGCGGCGACAGGACGCCCCGGTCCGGTGCTGCTCGATCTGCCAAAAGACATCACCTCGGCTCCGGCGACAGGCCTTCCGGCGCCCGCATCTTCAGCAGGGGCGCAAAACCTTCCGCAGGCCGCCGAACCCGGCTACACGCTGCCGGGCGCGCCCGATCACGGAATCATCCGCGCCATACGCGAAACCATCGCCGGCGCACGGCAACCACTGCTGCTAGTCGGCGGCGGCGTCATCAGCGCCGGAGCGTCCGCCCTGCTGCGCGAATTTGCCGGACGCGAACGCATCCCCGTCATCTGCACCTTGATGGGACTCGGCGTATTTCCCGCGGGCGATCCCCTATTCACTGGCATGGTGGGCATGCACGGCACCTACGCGGCGAATCGCGCCGTCACCGAATGCGACGTGCTGGTCGCGCTCGGCACACGCTTTTCCGATCGCGTCATGGGAAATCCGGCGCGGTTTGCGCCGCATGCGAAAAAGGTCCACATCGACATCGACGCGGCCGAGATCGGCAAGAACGTGCCGGTCGACCTGCCGCTTGTCGCCGATGTCGCCGCCGCACTGCGCGAACTGCTGCGCGAGCCGTGCTCTCCCCGCACGACAGACTGGCTCGTCACCATCGCAGACTGGGAAGCGCGTCACCCGCTTCTCGCCGCCGAGACGGCGCACCTGTCGCCGCAGACCGCCATCCGGCTGCTGGCGGACGCGACGCGAGGCAGGGCGACCGTCGTCACCGACGTGGGCCAACACCAGATTTGGGCGGCGCATCTGTATCCGCAGAGCGTTCCGCGTCGCTGGGTGTCTTCAGGCGGCCTCGGCACGATGGGTTTCGGCGTTCCCGCCGCTCTCGGGGCGCAGATCGGCGCGCCGGATTCGCTCATCGTATGCATCACTGGCGACGGCAGCGTGCAGATGAACCTGCAGGAATTCCAGACAATCGCGGAAAACCGCCTGCCTATTAAAATATGTATTTTGCGCAACGGCTATCTCGGCATGGTGCGGCAATGGCAGCAATTTTTCCACGGCAAACGGTATGCGGAAAGCCACATCTCGTCGCCCGATTTTGTGAAATTGGCGAACGCTTACGGCATGCTTGGCCTGCGCGCGACAAACCCGGAGCAGGCTGGCAGGGCGATCGGCGAGGCGCTTGCGCACGACGGCCCCGTGGTGATTGATTTCGTGGTCACGGCGGAGGAAAACGTCTATCCGATGGTTCCCGCGGGCAAAGGGAACGACGAGATGATGCTGTGCGATTGAGGCGCTATTCCCGGACGGCCGCCTTGTGCGTCCCGCGGCGTGCCGCCGTCCGGGAACCTCCGTCCCCCGCGTCGTCCTGTCCCGCCCGTACTTCGCCGCGCAGCGCGGACAGCACCGTCGCAACCGCCATAAGCGCCGCCATGACCCACAGCGCAATGCGCAGACCGTCGATGAAACCGCCAAGCAACGAGGCGGCTCCGCGCAAGCCGACCTCCGTACCGGAGAAGATCGCCAGCATGGCCTGACGGGGGATGCTGCTCGTGATCAGGGGAATCGTAAAAGCGATGCTCAGCATCATGCCACTGTTTGTCGTGAGCGAGCGAATGCCGGACGCCTCACCGCGGTAGGCGGGACCCGCCGAATTCATGACACTGCTCGTGTTCGGCGAATTGAACAGGCCCGACCCTGCGCCGACGACCGTCATCCAGACGGCCAGGCGCCAGTATGGCGTACCGAGATTCATGTCGAGCGCCAACCCCACCAACCCTGCGAGGGTGAGAAAAAGCCCGCCCGTGGTAGGCCACGTGACTCCGATGCGATCCGAGAGCCAGCCGGAAAACGGGGACGAGACGAGCATGCCCGCCGCCAGCGGAATCGACAGGATCCCCGCCTGCAACGCGTTGAATCCGCGACCTCCCTGAAAGTAGAAAATTAGCATGAACATGACCGCCATGCGCACAATCGCGTTGAGGGTGGCCGACACCATACCCATCGTGAAATCCCGTTTACGAAAAAGCGGCAGGTGCAAAAGCGGTTGCGGATGTACGGCTTCGATCCGGATCCACAAAGGCAGCAGCACGGCAAAGGCGATGCCGCCGATCCATACGACAGGAGAGTTCCACGTCTCAATGGCGCCCCACGTCAAGGCCATGAGCAGACCCGTCACGCAGAGCAGGTAGGTTGCGATGCCCCAGCCATCGAGACGGCGGGCGCGCTTCGCTCCCGCATCCCGAAACCCCATGACTGCCAGCGCCCACACCACGGCGAGCGCGCCGACCGGGACATTGAACCAGAACGTCCACGCCCATCCATAGTCGGTGGCCAGCCATCCCCCGAGCACTGGCCCGACGATCTGCCCGATTGCGACGACCATGACATTGACGCCGAGCGCCCTGCCCAGTTCCCGCCGCGGGAAAACCTCCGCGACAAGCGCCGTGCTGTTCGCCATCACCATGGCGCCTGACACGCCCTGCAAAATTCGCCAGAAAATCAGCCATCCCGCCGTCGGAGCAAATCCGGCGACAAGCGACACGGCGGTGAACCCGGCCATTCCGACGATGTACAACTTGCGCCGCCCCACGAGATCCGCCAGACTGCCCGCCATGAGCACCATGATCGTCTGCGCCACCATGTAGGACAGCATGACCCACATCGCCGCCAGGAGCGAGGCGTGAAGACTGCGGATCAGATCGGGCAGCGCGATGATCAATGTACTAAAATTCAGCGCGCTCAGCAGCGCGCCAAGGCTTGTGACAGACAACACCCACCATTTTCGCGTCTCTTGCGCAGCGGCCATCTTTAATCCCCATCTCTTTCATCAACGTGAACGTTCGCGTAAGAATTTATCCAACACAATCAATTGTCCCGCAGCAACCTCACTCTTGCGAGCCGTTCTTCAAATGCGCTTTTCATCGCTTCCAGCTTGTCGATCTTATCGTTGATCGTCCCGACGATATTATCCAGCAAACGGGCGGATTCATCGAGCACCATGCTTCGCGCGTCATCGGAAAGATCGCTCCGGTATGTGATCTTGAGACGATCGAGTTGTTCTTCCGCCTCCAGGACCAGGCGGATTTCCTGCAGGGAATAACCGAGAATGTCTTTCAGGCGCAGAATGTGCGAAAGGCGCGCGATCACCTCGTCGTCATACAGACGATGTCCCCCGCCCGTTCGTCCAAACGGCGCGATCAATCCGACCTCTTCATAATAATGCAGGGTTCGCGGCGTCACTCCCAGCCGCCTGACCACATCGTCAACCGTGTATCTGCCTTTGTCGGTGGACACGACACCTGTCCTTTCCGCAACATCTGCTGCGATCATATCGGTCAGCATAGCAAATACTTCTCATTACGTCAACGTCATATTTTTGGATACAGAACTGAGTTGACTGCAAAACCAGTCTGATCTATACTCCGTCTTACGGTCATATTATGACTAATAGTCATTCCTGTGTCCTGCGAGAGGGGGCGATATGCCGGTGGTGGTGGCGGAACGCAGAGAACGCGAGCGGCAGAAACGGAGAGAGGCCATCCTGAAAGCGGCAAGCCGCCTGTTTGCCGACCATCCCTACGATGCGGTGCGGATGGACGACATCGCCGAGGCGACCGAACTTGCCAAGGGGACGCTCTATCTGCATTTTGCCGACAAAGACGCGATTGTCGCAGAACTGGGGAAACGGGTGCTGGACGAATTGGCCGTAGCCATGGACAAAGTGACCCGCGACGCGCGCAGAGGATGGATCGGGAGCGAAGCCGGTCTCTACCGCGTGGTGGATACCTGGCATGACTCCTACTGGGCTCATCCCGGACTGTTCCACATCCTCGTTCTCGACCGGCCGCACCTGCTGGCGGAGTTCAGCGCGGGCGCAGACGGCCGCTGTCCGCGCATATTGGAACCTGTGGAAACACTCATCCAAATCGGGCAAACGACGGGCGAGTTCTCTGGAGCAATGGAACCGGGCGTGGTGAGCTATGCACTGTGGGCGCTGTTTGTCGGCGGACTGCTGCTGTCCGGACGCGGTGAGATTGAAGAAAGCGATCTGCGCGTAACCAGCCTGCCTGTCCTGCACGCGCTCGTGCGCGGGCTGTGTGCAAGCGGTCCGACGCAAAACACCGGCGCGAATACGGCGCGCCGAATTCAATCGGGGGGGGATTGACCATGCAAGTCATTCTCAGTCAACGCGAGGGGAAGTGCGGGGATCGGGTGAGCATCCGGGTGAAACCGGAAGATCCGGCGCAGGTGACGCGCGTGCACGCCAGCGTGGACTACGATTTCGATTTCACGCTGAACCGTGATGGAAACGAGTGGACTGGAGAACAAACCGTTCCTTATGAAGCCGGGCCCGGAGTCTATCACGTGACGTTCCGGGCGTACGACAGCACAGCGCGGTCGATTGACACGGCGCAGGAGACGTTCACCGTCGTGAACTGACAGTGCGGCAGCGGGTAGCGCGACAAGCGGGCGCCCAGTGAATTGGCGAAAGATGCGGGGGATGCTCGGGAATGGCGGTGGACGGCAAGACAAGCGGCGCACGCGACGCCGTATGGCGGGATACAAACTTTCTTTCTTTCTGGAGCAGCGTGGCCGTGTCGTCGCTCGCGGACAATGCGTATTTCATCCTGCTTGGCTGGTTTGTGCTGCACGACACCGGTTCGGCCCTGGAACTGGGAGTCACATGGACGGCGGCATCCATTCCGCGTCTCGTTCTCATGCTGTTCGGCGGGGTTTTGGCCGACCGCACCAGCCGCAGGCTGATCATGATCCTCTCCGTGAGCGCGCGCGCCCTTGTGCTCATCGCTTTTGCGGCGTGGATCGCGACACACGCGGCGGCGCTCTGGGTGCTGTGCACGGTGGCCGTCCTGTTTGGCGTCGTGGACGCCTTTTTCTGGCCCGCCAGTTCTTCCATAGTGCCGCAGGTGGTCCCGGCATCCCAACTCGCATCGGCCAACAGTGTGGTGCAGGGAACGCAGGTGGCGAGTATGGTCGGCGGACCGCTGCTCGCGTCCGCCGTCCTGTTTTTCGGGAAATTCCCGCTTATGTTTCTCATCCTGGCTGCTCTCTACACGGCTGGCGCGTCGCTCCTGGCATTCCTGCGCCTGCGCCCGTCCGCCGACGAGCAGGACAAACAGGCTGCGACGGCGACCGCACCTGAGCGGGCGGCATCCACACTCGAACAGGCAGCGACCGCCCCTAAGCAGGCGAACGCCGTGCCGTCCGGCGCCAGAATCCGCGCGCTCGCCTCCCTGCGGCAAGTGTGGCGGGACATCCGGGACGGCATCCGCTATTCTTGGTCCATCCCGGCGATCGCCATCATGATGGCGGCTTCTTTGTTCATCAATCTGCTGTTCATGGGTCCAATCAATATCGGGCTGCCCGTCTGGGTACACGCGATGGACTGGACAGGCGCCACGTACAGTCATATGGAAGCGGCCTTCGGCCTCGGCGCCATCGCGGGCGCACTGCTCGCCGGCGCATCGCGCGCCATGCGCGGATATCTGCGCTACATGGGGTGGATGGGTTCTCTCATAGGGTTTGCGATGGCTCTGTTGGGATTCGCGGATTCGCGCTGGGCGGGATTCCTTCTCATGGCAGCCATGGGCGCCGTTGTGTCGTTTATCAACATTCCCATCATGACGTTCGTCCAGACGGTCTGCGACGAGGACAAACTCGGTCGTGTGCAGTCTCTTTTCAGCCTGATGTCGATCGGGCTCGTTCCCGTCAGCTATACGCTGTCATCCTTCGTCCTTCAATTTCACCTGCTCAGTCTTCACAATCTATTTTTATCCTGCGGAATCCTGAATGCGGCGATTATGGCCTCCCTCACATTCCTGCCGGCCATCTGGCGCGTGGAGGAAAACCCGCGCTGGCAAGCCACGAACCGATCCGGCGGTTGACTTCCTTTCCCTCCTCGTCTATGCTCCGGACAATAGCAGTGCGGGCATCTGCCTGCAAATCATGGAGCGCGAAAGGAGGCCAAACCCTTTTGAAACCGGCTTCAACCCAGGAAAAAATGCTGAAAGCCGACAGGCAAATGAAGATCCTCGATCTTCTCAAGCAGGAAAGCGGCAGTCTGCGCATCAGTGAACTGAGCCGGCGGTTAGCCGTCGCCCCCGTCACGATCCGCCGCAATATCGCGGAACTCGCACGCCACGGAATGGTCCTCTCGACGCGCGGCGGAGTCCGTCTGCTGGGCTCGGGGACTGCCTATGAACCGGTGTACGATGCGAAACTCGGCGAAGAATCAACGCAAAAAGCGGCCATCGCCCAGGCGGCGGCCGCGCTCATCCCCGACGGCGCCACCGTGTTTCTCGACGGCGGCACCACTGTGGGGGCTGTCGCCAAACACCTTGTGCACCGTCATGTGACTGTGATCACAAACGCTCTCAATGTGGCCAACGTCCTGACCGTGTCGCGGACATGCCGTCTCATCCTCATTGGCGGCACGTTCCGGGCGGCGTCAAGAACCTTTCTCGGTCCGAAGGCCACCGCAGCCGTACGGGAGATGCGGTTTGACATCGCCTGCATCGGCACTGAGGGGTTCGCTCCGGATCGCGGTACAGAAGTGCCGGACGAAAGCGATGCCGACTTCAAGGCGGCGGCCATCGGACTGGCGGCACACGTCCTCTTGCTGGCGACCTCTTCGAAGCTCGGAGAACGCCGCCTGTACCGCTTCGCCACCTGGCCGAAGATTCATCGCCTGGTCACCGACGCGGGGCTTCCGCCCCATTCGCGCAATGAAATTCTCGCACAGGGCGTTTCGCTTACTATCGCAGGCGAACCTAATGACCCCGCCCAGCCAATCTGACAGAAAAACGGGTAATCCCACAGTTCCGTGTTTCGCCGGTCGTCACGCCCAGCTCGCGAGTGAATCTCCCGTGGATTCACTCCTGCAGAATCCTGTTTTCAGCATGTATCCCCCGCAACGCCACATATACACAGGCACACATGGGGAAAATACATCTGAATGCGTCTGAACCCCAATTGACACAAGGCTCGCCGTCTATTATGATGGCCTCAATAGTACACAATCATTCAGTTGTCTATGTTCATTTATGAACCATCGGAGGGGGATTCCATGAATTCTCAAAAACAACGCAAACGCTTCCTTGCGGTGAGCGGAGTGGGGCTTTCCGCCCTTTTGCTCGCAGGTTGCGGCACCTCAGCCACTCAGGGAGCAACGCCGTCGGCCACCAAACCGGCGACGCACCATACAGGGGGCGTACCGTCCATCGGGTGGAAAGGCACGATCACGATGTTTGCCCAAGCGTACACACCGCACGTGCCCGGTCTCACGCTGCCGTACGGCACGGGCAACTCGAAATTGACGATGTTCGAAACGGCGGCAAAACGCTTCGAGAAACTCTATCCAGGGATCCACATCAAGTTCGTGTATCCGGCGGCCGCAAACACGGGCAATCCGCAGTGGTATGAAACACGCGCGGCCGCGGGACAGTTGCCCGACGTCCTGTGGAGTCCGTACGTGAACAACAACACCGTCCTGCCCAAGGGCGTATACACCAATCTCGCGCCGTATTTCCGGCAGCCAAACCCGTATATCCCAGGCAACAAAGCCTGGCAGGACGTCATGAACCCGAACGTCCTGAAAATGGTGCAGGCCCCGGACGGCGCCCAGTACCAGGTCGACGGCGATTGGGTTGGGACATCGTTTTACTACAATAAAGACCTGTTTGCCAAGGCGGGCATCAAGTCCACCCCCAAGACATGGAGCCAACTGATCCAGGATGTGAAGACCCTGCAGGCCCACCACATCGTTCCCGGGGCCAACATCCCGAACTACGGCTGGTATACGCGCCTGTTTCTCGGCAACTACCTCGGGCAGCGCACACTCCAGAAACTGGCGTCCTACACGCCGCATTCCGCGGGAGTCATCAGCGCCTATGACGAGGTCATGGGCTACCATGCCGGTTTCCTGAATCCAGCCACCAATCCCCGCATCATGGGCTGGTGGCCCGTGATGAAAGAACTGTATAACTATTGGGACAAGAATGTCACAAACGTATCGGCGATCAATCCGCCGACAGGAGCCCCGAGCGGCGAGAGCACGTTTGCGGCGGGCAAGGTTGCCATGACCTACCAGGGCTCATGGACGCCAAACACCCTGCAGGGACCGCCGCCCGTCAAGTTCCATTACGGTTCCTTCAATTTCCCGAGCCTGAAAGGCTCGTCGCCCTATGCGACCAACCTGGACAGCTCCGGTGCCGTCGGCGGACCGAGCGCCGCGTTCTCCTACTCCATTCCCACGCAGCATGCGGACAGCACCATGACCCCGGCAAAGTTTCAGGCGGTGCTGGACTGGGTGCGCTTCTTCTCAACGCCGTACTGGGATCAGGCGATCGTGAACCAGCTCGGTTCGTTTGTGCCGACATTCAAAGGCACGAAGCCGCTTGCCGTCAACGCCTCCCTGGCGGCGCAGATCCAGAAGCCGTTTTATGTCTGCTTCGGATTCAGCGATCTGTCGCCGGAGGCGTCAAACCGCATCACTCAGCTCTTCCAGGAATATGTTTCAGGCCACATCGGCTTTTCGCAGGCGAAGCAGCAGTTTGACAGCATCGTGCAACAGGCCGTGCAGCAATACGTGATCACCAACCACGTTCACTTCTGATAAACCCCGGTGGGTTGCGCGACAGGGGGCTGTGCAGGTTTGCCGACCATCGCCAGCCCTCTGCCCGGCGGGTTCCGCACCATGGATAAGGTTTTCTGGGTCGCCAGCATCCCTTTGCTCGTCGCGAGTTTAGCGATAGCAGTGTCCGAGCAGGAGCCTGGGGACATGGGATCCAGTCTTTGAAGGGCAGGCGGACTCGTTTGGAGCGGGCGTTTGAGGCGTTAGTCAAACGCCTGACCGGCCCGCATTGCCTTACAAAATTTGGTTTTCCACATGTCCCCCAGCAGAAGTCATTGTCAAAAAAGCTGTAAAGGAGGTGCCGCCGTGAGCTTGTCCATACAGTCCAAAGCGCCGTCCTCCATTTCTCGCCGCGGCCGCAGCGGGGTGAACAGACGGCGCCTTATCGCATACCTGTTCCTGCTCCCCTCTTTCCTGTTCATCGCCGGATTCAGCTATTATCCTGCTATACGGGCGCTGGTTGGCGCATTCACCCAGTGGGACGGATTCAATCCGCCGACATGGATCGGACTGGCCAACTTCACGCAGGCATTCCAGGATCCGATCCTTTGGGCGTCCGTGCGCCACGTCGCACTGTGGACGGTTATCGGGATCCCCCTGGCGCTCATACCGCCATTTATCGCGGCAGAACTCATCTTTCATCTTAAGAGCCAACGCGTCCAGTACA
>JAKACR010000077.1 GCA_021821225.1 Bacillota bacterium
AAACGGGAGAGTGATTTTGATGCGTACTGCACCGCTGCTGGTGCTTGGGGCAATGGCCGTATTCACGCTGTCGCAGATGCCCGCCTCCCGGGTGCGCGCCGCCAGTGAAGCGATCGGACGGAGCATCGCCAATCTGGAGGTGCAGGGTTGGCGTTGGTTCAACGACGATCCCGCGCGGCGAGCCGAGTTGGACAGGCTGGCCGCTGAGGTCGGGCGCGGTCTTGCCGCTGCGCAATCCTGGGTTTTTGGCGCAGTTGGCGGGATCTCCGGCCATCTGCACACGATTGCGGGCGTACAGATGCAGATTGACGGCGCTGCGGCGGACAAACAGGCGATCGTCCATCTGGTCGGCAGCATCTCCATCCCGCAGATCCAGCGGACACTGGGAATGACGTTTCATGGGCCGATTGCAGTCAGCTTGTTCCAGGACAAGAGTGCTTACGATAAGGCGCTGATGGCACTGGGAGCGACGGGATCCCAGGCGGGCGTCATGGTGGATCGGACATCGGGCGTCGAGGCGGGGGACAGCGTGTATCTACCGCTGTTCAACGATGGCGGCAAATATATGCTGGCAAATGTGCTGACCCATGAATTGACGCATGTCCTCTTTTATCAAAATAATCTATCCAACCCCTTGCCCACATGGTTGAACGAGGGGACAGCCTGGTATGAGGGGCTGACGGCGGAACGCTCGCTGTCCCGGTTGTCTGCCGATCATCAGCTTGAAGTGGGTCTGCAGGGAGTGGGCGTCGCGTCTTCATCGGGAACAGCGTTGTCGTTGCGGGCGACGGAGGCCCAACTGCTGCGCGCCCCGTATGACGTGGAGATCCAGGATTATGAAGCGGTTTCGCTTCTGGTGGCGCTGCACGGGGTTAAGCATTACGCCGCGTTTTTGCGCGAAGTTCGTCGGACAAGCGTCCCGACTGCATTCCGACGGGCGTACGGCATGTCGCTGTCGGCGTTTGTCGGCAGGTTCGCCGATTATCTGCGCGCCGTCACATTCTCCATGGAGAACGCTCCGATGTCCGCGCGGGCGCTGTCTCCGTTTATTTCCGCCTTTCTGCCGCAAATGCGGGGGACGGCGGCGAGTGGGCGGATGGATAGTTTTTCCCGCCCGCACGCAGCCATCTGATTTGTTGTGGCAGTCGCGGCGGGTTTCACGGTACAATGTGCATATTCAGCGGTTGACGAAAGGAGAGAGGCGTCATGGTAAACGTCACAACCGATGCGGCGCAAAAGGTCAGGGAGTTGCTTGCGGAGCACGGAGTGTCCATGGGCTTGCGGCTGTTTGTCAAACCGGGGGGATGTTCCGGGTTCAGTTATGGCATGGCGCTGGATGAGCGTAAGGAAAACGACCGCGTGTTCGAGCAACACGGGATTCAAGTGATGGTCGACGAGGAGAGCATGCACCTGATCGACGGGGCCGAAGTGGACTTCGCGGACAGTTTGGCGGGGACCGGGTTCACCATCCACAATCCAAACGCGGTTGCAACGTGCGGCTGCGGTTCGAGCTTTCGCACGAAGACAGAGGAAGGTCGGCCGGGAAGCTGCGCGTGAAGCGGGAAAATAAGGCCGACGCCATCCATTATCGGGATGGCGTCGGCGCTTCCGCGCGGCTTGATGCGTCACGCCCGCTTTCCTTCGCGATTGCTTTTCCAGAACCAGACCACAATCACGACCAAGGCCAAAGCGGCGATTCCTGTCGCCAAGGTGAAATGCTTGGCGATGGCGCTCCAGTTTTGTCCCAGCTTATAGCCGAAGAATGTGAGCAGATAGACCCAGGGGATGGATCCGATCACGGTGTACAGCACGAATTTTGCGGAAGGCATCCGCGCCATCCCCGCGGGCAGCGAGATAAACGTGCGGATCGCGGGCAGGATGCGCGACAGCAGGACCGTGGGAGCCCCGTAGCGCGCGAAGAAGCGCTCGGCTGACGTTAGGTGGCGTTCCGACAACAGGATGTACGAGCCGTACCGGATGACGGCCGCCCGTCCGCCTCGCCTGCCGACATAGTAGGCCAGCAAGGATCCGGCCAGATTGCCGAGCACGCCGAGCGTGACCGCAGCGGCAAAATTCATGTTCCCCTTGTACGCCTCGTACCCTGCATACGTCATGATGAGTTCGCTCGGCAGCGGAATGCAGGCACTTTCCAGAACCATCGCAACGAATACGGCCAGGAGGCCATAGTGTCGGATGAGGTTCTCCAGCACATGCGACACAGGGATGCCTCCTCCATTATGATCCATTCGATTATACAGGCGAGGTGAACACCCTGTCTACTTGTCTGGGGTGTTTTCACCATGGTATAGTCGAGCAGTTCAGCGGGTGGCCGGAAGGCTGTAGGCATACCTCTTGGAAATGCCCATGTGTCAGTCCCTATGTCTCTGCCAGTTGCCATCCACTCTTGCCCCTGCTCAGACACCGCTTCGCAGAACTTGCGATGGGCAAAGGGTGTAATGGCGACCCAGCGAGTCTTCAGGTTGCCTTGTCGCACATCAATTGCAGCGCATCGCGGCCGGATGTGCCGACCCGGATGCCCAGTTCTTCCGCTGCTTGTGTGACGGATTCCAGAGGCGCCGCCAGCAGTTGTTCGACGGTCCGGACTCCCACCGCGCGGCCTGCTATGACCGCGCGGTCGCGCAGCGCGGTGTCCAGCAGGCGCACGTCGAGGGCGCCGCACATGATGTAGCCGATGGGAGCGCGAATGGCGATCAGGCGCGTTTTAGGCAGATCCACTTCGACGGCGATGCATGTATGCTTGCCGATATTGACCGGTTGTACGGCAATCATTCTGATCTTCCCCTTTCATTATCTCCTGCTGTCACCATATGGTCCGATACGGTCCGGTGGTGCCGCTGGGTTTGGATTGCGTCCCGTACTTGGGCCCCTCCTTTCTGGTATGATGGCGATAATGGGAGGTTCGGCCGGATGACGATACTGGACGGATGAGCGCGCGAATTCGTCAGCGGGCGAGGCCGCAGGGTGCGATGTGTCAGTCGGAGGGAATGGGAAGGAGACCGCAGTATGCTGTTTCATGCACTGAGCGGGATGGTGCGCAATTCTGCGCTGACCGCCTCATTGCTTGCGATCGTCATTGCGCAGGCCATCAAAGTGCCCATCTATTACGTGACAAATAGAAAGTGGGACTACAGCAAACTGACCTCGACGGGTGGGATGCCGAGTTCGCACTCCGCGGCCGTTTCCTCTCTCGCCACCGTCGTGGGGGTTCGCGCCGGCACTCATTCGACCCTGTTCGCGGTGTGCGTGGTGTTTGGCGTGATTGTCATGTATGATGCGGCGGGCATCCGCCGACACGCGGGCGAACAGGCGATCGTATTGAACAATCTCGCCGCGGAGATCGGCAAATACATTGATCGGCATATTATGGGGGAGAAAAACGAACTGTTTGAGACGGGATTGAAGGAAATGCTGGGTCATCAGCCCATTGAGGTTTTCATGGGTGCGCTGCTCGGCATCTTGCTGGGAGCACTCGTCTCGCTTGCTTCCGGACCGGCTCCGGTCCTTCATTAGACCCCCATGGCGCCGGTGCGCCGTTATCAGCAGGATGAAATGTGCTGGGCCGGTGCCCTGCCCCATGCCCGGCGAGTTTAGCGATAGCGGTGTCCGAGCAAAGGGCATGGGGCAGGGCGACGGCTGGCAGCGAAACCTCATTTTCAAGATAGACCCCTATGGCGCCGCGGCGGCACCCGCAGCAGGATGAAAAGTGAGCTTGGGGGAGGGTCCATATGCTGGGCCGTCGCGAGTTGTGCGGCGCAGCCGCGCTGTTTGAGCAGGGGCACAGCATATGGGCCATCCCCAGGCACGGGCTCGGGCGAAGGTATTTTCAAGATAGAGCGAAGGGGACAAATCCTTCTCTCTCGGGCGTGAGTCTCAGCGGTCGCCGGAATCGGCGGGAGTGCGTGCGTCCTCTCCGACAGAGAAGATTTCCGTCTGGAAGTGGTCTCTGTTGATTTTCTGGATGGCCTGGCGCAGCGCGTCTTTTGCCTCGGCGACGACCGCGCTGCCATAGATGATCAATTTGTCTTTGTTCGAGGGGGTGCCGATCGCGTAGAATTGTCCTGTTGTCTTTTCGAACAGTTCGATGTCAAACCATTGGTTTCCCACGCGGTACGTATACCATTCCTTGCGCATGAGCTCGGCATCTTCTGGAAGTTCCAACTCTATCCATGACGTGGTCTCAGACACCGTAGTCATCATCTCCTTCTGTGTGAACTCTGGCATTTTGGGACGAGCGGCATGCCGCCCGTTTCATCATACCTCAGCGGGGCTGCACAAACGACCGTGCAGGTGTATAGTAAAGACGCCCGCTGTGATTGACGCGGGTGCTCGGGACGGTTTTGGTCCTCACAGGACGGCAACTGTATGCGCGACAAAAATGTGCGGTTTTGCAACCACGAGAGATGGGAAGTGTAGCGGATGAACGGGAGCCGTCTGACAAACGCAATCTGGGTGATGACGTTGATAGTGGTCGGCGCGGTTGCGACAGGCTGCGGTGTGAATGTGGCCGGGGGAGGAACCCCGAAACAGCAGCCTGTTCCCCAGACCAACCCGTCTGTTCCGTCGTCCTCTCCGCCTGCGGGCGGCGGGAACAAGCAACCGGCATCGAAGACGACCGCGACTGGGGCAGGGACGAAAAACGGGGGAAGCGCGGCCAAGAATGCGGGAAGCGGTACCAACCCCACAAAACCCGTCACGATCAAGGTCACCTCTTCGCCGTTGGCATTGTTGCCTGTGAATCAGGGAGGGGAAGGTTCGTTTGTGCCCGTTTCAAACTCCGTGCAATCAATTCTGGCGCCGGCGGGCTGGAAAGTGCAGTCTGACTCGGCGGGCAGTCAGGCGACGATCATCCGCATGATGAGCCCGACAGACCCCTCCCAGGTAATCAATGAGGTTGTTCAGGATTCGCAGCGGGACCTTCAGGGATTCTACAGTCAGATGACGGCAGGGTCGGCCAAGTGGTGGGTGACCGGGAAAGTGGTGCGATTCACGATCCAGAATCCCAATTCGCCCTACTTGGATCAAGGGATTGCAGCCAACCTGCAGGGGGGCGGATCCATTCGGGTGGACATCTATCTTCCTGCGGCCCAGACGGCGGAAGCGAGTCAGATCCTTCACAGTTTTGTCACACAGGCTCCCTCGCCGTCCTCCACTTCTACAACAGGCGGCTGACAAGAGATAGTTCAAAAAAGGGACAGAACTCCCCGACGCATTGCCGCGTCATCGCCGGAAATGCTCCCTCACGTACCCAAGGACGTACGCTCGGGGACATGGGAAAACATCCACTACACACTCGGTTTATCCCATGTCCCATTGCACTGCGTGGGTCAACCCTGCCCCTTTTTTGAACAGGTTTTTTAAGAGGTTGTTCAAAAGATAGAGGTTTGACCGAAGTCTCAAACGCTCTATCTGGAATCAGATCGCCTGCAAAGCGGACTTTATCCCATGTCCTCTGGTTCCGCATTTCTGGCTGCTTCCTTGCACTGCGCGTTCACGCAAACTCCGCCATCGCATGTGTGAAATGCTCGTGGCTCAAAGCCAATTCTTGCTTCATGAACTCCTCTTCCCGGTAACCTGCCAGGAGATCCTCAAACGCCGGTTTGTCCGTATCCTGGAAGACGAGCCCCGTGCACAGCCCGTCCGTTTCGATGACTTTTGCAATGGCGGCGGTGCGGTCTGTCGAATCGTAATCGGGAAACTGGCTCAGACTGACCGTGTGTTCTTTGTACCAGTCGTAGGTGTTCACTTTGTTGTACGTGACGCATGGGCTGAAAACGTTGATCAGAGAGAAGCCCCTGTGCTCGATCCCACCCTGGATGAGCTCTGTCAATTCGTTGACATCGTGCGAAAACCCTTGGGCAAGATAGGTGATCCCTGCGGAAAGCGCCACCTGCAAAGGACTGACGGCGTTTTCGATATTGCCCGCCGGCGTTGTTTTCGTCTTGAAGCCCATGGCGCTTGTCGGAGAGTGTTGCCCTTTGGTCAGGCCGTAGATCTGGTTGTCCATCACGATGTACGTGATGTTCATGTTTCTTCGCACGGCGTGCATGAAGTGTCCCAGCCCGATGCCAAAGCCATCTCCATCGCCACCCGCCGCGATCACGGTCAGGTTGCGGTTTGCGAGTTTGACGCCCTGGGCGAGCGGCAGCGACCGGCCATGCACGCCGTGAAATCCGTAGGCGTTGATATAGCCGGAAATGCGTCCCGAACAGCCGATCCCGGAGATGATGGCGACATTCTCGGGCTCCAGGTCAAGGTTGCCCAATGCCCGTTGGATGGCCGCCTGAACCGCGAAATCGCCGCAACCGGGGCACCAGTTCGGCCGGACGTTGTTGCGAAACTCCTTTACCGTTGCCATGCGATCATCGATCCCTTCAACTGATTTTCCAAATCGCGGGGTAGAAACGGCGTTCCATCGTACTTGCGGTAACTCGTGATGGCGGGATGCCGCAGGCCGAAAAAGTGGATCAGATTGTAGAGCTGTCCAGTGCCGTTGCTTTCCGCCACAACCACCTGCCCGGCTTTGCCAAAGAGTGATTGCAGTCTCGCGGCAGGAAAGGGAGACAGCACGTGGATCTGCGCATGGCCGATGCGGAGTCCGTCCTTCCTCAGCCGTTCGACCGCCTCCGCGATTGGGCCGGCCGACGATCCGACGCCGACGACGAGCACCTCGGGTTCTTCATCGCCTGTGTAGCGCACGCTATCGGGAAGCTCCACGCCGTCCAGCTTGTGCAGCCGTTTGTCCATCATGCGCGTGTGATTCGGCGCTCCTTCGTCAGGACGCCCGATTTCGTTGTGTTCGACGCCCGTAACGTGGTGGATGCCGCCTTTCTGTCCTGGGACCGTGCGCGGGGAGATCCCGGCTTCGTCAACGCTGTAGCGGGCGAACATTCCGCCGGATGGAGTCTGCGCCAGTTCTTCCTCTGTCGCAAACCGTCCACGCCGGATCTGGACGCGCGCTTCGTCGAACGGAGGGCACGATTGGCTGGCGAGAGAGAGCGCCAGATCGGTCATGATGATGACCGGACATTGATACTGCTCGGCGTGGTTGAACGCGTCGACCGCCGCGTAGAAACCGTCTTCCGCCGACGCCGGGGTCAGGACAATCTTCGGCACCTCTCCGTGGTTGCCGAACAAGACCGCATACATGTCGCTCTGTTCGTGTTTTGTAGGCAACCCTGTGCTCGGCCCTCCGCGCTGTGTATCCACGATGACAACCGGTGTTTCGGTCATTCCGGCGAGGCCCAGCGCCTCCATCATGAGCGACAGTCCGGGCCCCGATGTGGCTGTCAGCGCGCGAGCGCCTGCGTACGCCGCGCCGATGGTCATATTGAGAGCGGCGATCTCGTCTTCGGTCTGCACGACGACACCGCCGACGGAGGGCAGTTTCTTGATAAGATACTCCATGATGTCGGACGCTGGCGTGATCGGGTATGCGGGCATCACACGCACCCCCGCCGCGAGTGCGCCGAAGCTGACGGCATCGTTGCCCGTGAGCAGCAGGTGAGATGAGTGTTGCGGCGGAGCGAGGTGGAACTCCGCGAGATCGGCGCCTTCGGCCGCCATCGCGTCCGATCCGGCTCTGACGGCCGTGAGATTCTGCTCCACGATCTTCTGGCTCTTGCGGGCAAACAGGCTCTGCAGCACGGGGGCGCAAAAGTCTGGTTCAAGTCCGAGAACATACGCCGTCGCGCCCAGGGCGATCATGTTTTTCATGATCACGGCCCCTGTCTGTTCGGCCAGTTTGGTAAATGGGATACGAAACAGGCGCACCCGCGCCGCGACGTCCTCTGGAAGGCGGGGGTTGAACTTGGTGTCGGCGATGACGACTCCGCCGGCGCGCAGTTCATGGGCGTTGAAATCGATTGTCTCCTGGTCAAACGCGACGAGAATGTCAAGCTCATCCGCGCTGGACAGGCGTTGGACCGTGCTGACGCGCACCTTGTCATTCGTGTGCCCGCCCTTGATCCGTGAAGAAAAATGCCTGTATGAATAGATGAAGTAACCAAGGCGGTTCAGCGACGTGGAGAATGTCTTGCCTGTCGAATCAATCCCCTCGCCCTGTTGTCCACCCACCTTCCAGGACAATTCTTGCAATGCCATGAGTCATCCACTCCTCATTTCATATGCCGGTGACTTTTGCGCCACGCCCGTGCGGTTGGTCAATCCAGCCTGGGAACATCGGCCAGTGCTGCGCGCAACAGGTTGACAGATGCTGCATCTGGCTTAAAATTGAAATCAATGATGGCTTGACGCCTTTTGCAGTAGGTCTCGACATCCCGTTTTCGCCCGGGCGACACGATCAACACGTCCATGTGACCGACGAAATCCGCAAGATCATACGGATTGACCACGGTGGTCACGTGCAGGTTGAGTTCGTCGAGTCCCGCCTGTTTGAGAGTGTACTGAACCTTGCCCGCAAAATTCTCGCTGCGGCAGACCAGTCCCACCCGCTTGGAGCGGGGTATGCGCGCAATCTGGACAATCGTCTCTAGTTCCGGGTCGAGAGCGATGGCGAGCACCTCGCATTTGCCGCGCAGCAGGGACTGTACTTCGTCCCTGTGAAAAAATGTGGTGATGACCAAGTCGGCATTCTCGATGGAATGCCATTCGGGGTTGTCGGGATCGTGCAACTGATCGAGAACAACCGGAGTGATGTGAACTCCGCCAAACTCAAGTTTGCGTGAAAAATACTCGACCTGCTCCCTGTTGCATTCGATAAAAACGACATGCGCCCCGTGGAGTGTGGCTGTTTTGTGATGTGCCCGCGCGGCTGCAAGATCGAGAAAGTCATCGGGGGAGAATCCAAGCTGGATGGCCTCTTCAAGCGCGAGGTCGATGACTTTTTTCAGCAGATCGCGCCGATTGGTGAGCCGGACGGTGTCATCCTGGTCACTGACAAACGTCCCTTTCCCCTGGCGGGAGACGAGTACACCTTCGGACTCAAGCTCGTGGTAGGACTGGCTGATCGTATTGCGGCTCACGCCCAGCGCCATGGAGAGTTCGCGTTCGGTGGGCAGTTTGTCCCCCGCCTTGTACACTTTGCTCCGGATGTCCGATAAAATGCGTTCTTTCACCTGGATGTAAAGTGGGATGCCGTTCTTTCGCACAATCGGCTGGACCATCACAGCCACTCCTTTGTAACCGTGAGCAGATATGGACCAATCCATTGATCCATTGCTCATCTGAGTACCATTATACATGAGCGTTCGCGATTCGCGTATGGAATTTTGAACGTTTTGTTGCGACTGCAAAATGTCGTGCTGGTTCAGATCATCAGAACCTGTTCAAGAGAGGGAGTACTGTCTTCTTTCTGAACAATCTCTATCAGAGCGGGAGGATCCCACATGTTTATGACGGACGAGGTAAGAGAGCAGGTGGAGCGGCCCCTGGCAATCATCGAAACCCAGGTGGTGTTGATGGAATACGCAACCGCTCGCGTTGTGCCGGATGAAGCGGCAGAACGTGAACTACACCTGCGGGCCGTAGAACGCCTGCTGCAGGTCGTGATCGAATGCATGGCGGACGCGGGCAACGCGCTGATCGACAACCTGATGATGCGCGATGCCGCGAGCTATGTAGATATTGTCGACATCCTTGCGGATGAACGCGTTCTTTTGCCGGAAACAGCGGCCCAGGCAAGACGGGTGATGAACCTGCGCCGCGCGTTGATGCAGCGCTTCACAGCCGAGGAGGTTCGTGCGGATGTGTGGGCCTGTCTCGCGCTATGGCCGACTTTGGGGCGCTTCGTGAATGAAGTGAGGGCGTTTTGTGACGAGTAAAGCAAGGGTCATTGCCTGCGGCGCTTTTTGTCCACGCCCGAACACGAAGACCCGCACATGCCTTTTGACGCCAAACGCCCTGGCCTGGCCGTCGGTTTGGAAATAGATGTCGATGTGGTGGCCGCGAATGGCCCCGCCAACGTCTTCTGCCACTCGATAACCGACCCCATCGATATAAACGAGCGATCCGAGGGGGATCGTGTGCGGATCCACGGCGATGGTGCGGCTTGGCCGCGCTCTTTTGCCGGTGGCCGTGATGCCATAGCCCGGATCTCCAGGTTTTTTTCCTGTCGATTCAAATCCGGGGCCATAAGCGGTCAACTTGCAGTCAAATGATCGCGCGACAGTCTGTACGCCGGGCGATTGTGCTGGTTGAACCGGACTGGACTCCGGCGTTGTCGTCCTCATGTGCTGCGGGCGCACGGCGTAATCGCACAGGATGCCGTCGTGCAAGGTGCCGTCGCATGCGCCGATCGTCGCCGCCAAGGCGACAGATGCGGCCACAGCGCCTGGGGGAATCATGTACAAGCATCGCCTCC
>JAKACR010000078.1 GCA_021821225.1 Bacillota bacterium
ACCGGACGGGCAGTTTCTGTTTCTTGAGCACGTGCGCCATGACCGCCTTTTGCCGCGCGTGACACAGGACGCGCTGACCCCGCTGTGGAAGGTGATGGGCGCCGGCTGCCACCTGAATCGCTCCCTGGAGGACGCGCTGCGGCGCTCTCCCTTGCGCGTAGCGGATGTGCGACAGGTGCGCGACGGCTGGCTGTTCCCCATCGTCGCGGGCCGCGCCTTGCTGTGACGCCATCCTTTTCTTCGATAGACTCCCATGGTGCGGACGCGCCACCATCGGCAGGCACAAGACCATTTTCGAGGTTGCGGTTCGACAAAACAGGGGGTATGATGCCCGCATGGTTACCTTGACAGCTTTTGCAGATGAGATTTCGCCGGATTTGACGGTCCAGCTCGACACGCTTGCGGAGGAAGGGATTTCGCATATCGAATTGCGCGGCGTCTGGGGCAAGAATGTCATGCAACTGGACGCGGAGGAATTGCAGCGTGTGCGCGCTGAACTTCTCCGGCGAGGGGTTGCCGTATCCGCCATCGGTTCTCCGATCGGCAAGATTGCTGTCACGAGCGATCTGGAGGCGCACAGGCGCGATTTTCTGCGCGCTCTGGATATCGCTAGGCAATTTGCGGCTCCCTACTTAAGGCTGTTCTCGTTTTACATACCGGACGGCCATGATCCTGCACAATACCGCGCGACCGTGCTCCGCTATCTGGCCGAATTTGCCCGCGCGGCGGAGGAAGCGGATGTCGTCCTCGTGCACGAAAATGAACGGCGCATCTACGGTGATACGGACGAACGCTGCGTCGATCTGTTGGATGCCGTCCATCATCCGCGGCTGCGCTGTGCGTTTGATTCCGCCAATTTTATTCTGTGCGGCGTGAAGCCGTTCTCTGACGCCTGGCCGAAGCTCATGTCCGCGGTGGAGTACGTCCATGTGAAGGATGCGCGCTTTTCAGACAGCAAGGTGGTTCCCGCGGGACAGGGGGACGGCGAATGGCCGGCGTTGCTGCAGGCGCTGAAAGCGCGCGGGTACGGCGGGTTCCTGTCGCTGGAGCCGCATTTGGCTTCCCAGGGTGATCTTGCCGGCTTCAGCGGGCCTGAACTGTTCAAGGTGGCGGCCTCCGCTCTCAAGTCGCTCCTGGCGCAAGCGGGGATCCCCTGGCGGTGACGCCGTCATGCGCCGGGGAGTTTGGGAGGCGAGGCTGTGGGCGGCGTGATTGAATCTCTCCTGCGCGATATATCGCTTCCGCGCATGGCCCTGGTGCGTCAGAAGTTTGATGGAACACGCGTCGCGCAACCGGAGCGGGAATTGCGTGCGCGCCTGCAGGCGGAGCCCGCTGTCGCGAACCTGGCGTCGGGCGCGCGCGTGGCGGTGGCCGTGGGCAGCCGGGGCATGGCCAATTTGCCGGGACTTGTCGCCGTGCTGGTGGAGGAACTGCGGGCGATCGGCGCCCGACCGTTCATTGTGCCCGCCATGGGCAGTCACGGCGGGGCGACCGCGGACGGGCAGCGCGCGGTGCTTGCCCAACTGGGCGTCACCGAAGAAACGGTGGGCGCGTCAATTGTCTCCTCGCTGGACGTGGCGCTGCTCGGCCATCTGGCAAACGGCCTTCCGGTGTACTCCGACCAGGCCGCCGCACAGGCGGATGCAATCGTCGTTATCAACCGGGTGAAGCCGCACACCGCATTTCGCGGACCGTACGAGAGCGGCCTGATGAAAATGATCGCAATCGGGCTTGGGAAACAAAAAGGCGCCGAGGCCTGCCATCAGCTTGGCTTTCGCCACATGGCGGAGACGGTGCCCGCCGCAGCGCGCCTGATCATCGACCGTTTGCCCGTCTTGTTTGGCGTGGCGACCGTCGAAAACGCATACGATGAGATCGCGCGCATTGAGGTCGTGCCCGCCGCCCGAATCGAGGCCGCCGAACCGGAGTTGCTCGCAGAGGCGAGACAGCGCATGCCCGCGATTCCGTTTGCGCAACTCGACGTGCTCGTCGTCGACTGGATCGGCAAGAATATCAGCGGCGACGGGATGGATCCGAACATCACCGGACGGTATCCAACGCCGTACGCCGCGGGCGGGCCTGCGGTGAACAAGCTCGTGGCGCTCGACCTGACGGCGGCGTCGGAAGGCAATGCGAACGGGGTGGGCACGGCGGATTTCACCACGCGCGCGCTGGCGGACAAGATTGACTTCGCGGCGATGTACGCCAATGGTCTTACATCCACCGTCTGTGCGCCGACGAAACTCGCGACCGTTCTTGAATCGGATGAACTTGCGTTAAAGGCGGCCGTGAAGACGTGCAACATCCTCGACTACCGCGCGTGCCGCCTGGTGCGCATTGAAAATACCCTGCGGCTGGATCGCATGTGGATTTCGGAAGCGCTGCTGCCGGACGCGAGGCGGACGCCGTCCGTGACCGTGTGCGGCGATCCTGCACCGTTTTCGTTTGACGTGACGGGCGCGCTCGCCAAACAACCGCAGGATTATGATACAGTGTTATAATGATAGGATGGGTATGGCGGCAGACAGTGTATTTTCACTATAGGAGCCTGTTCAAAAAGAGGGCAGGGTTGACCCACGCAGTGCAAGGAAGCAGCCAGAAATGCGGACCAAGGGGACATGGGATAAAGTCCTCTTTGCAGGCGCAATGATTCCACATTTCGTGTCCGAGGCTCTAATCGGACACGAAATGCACTGTAACACGCCTGCCGGAATTGGGTTTATCCCATGTCCCCGAGCGTACGTTTTGGTTACATGAAGGAGCATTTCTGGCGACGACGCGGCAATGCGCCGGGGAGTTCTGCCCACTTTTTGAACAACCTCTATAGCGCAAACGCAGCTTGGGATGGAGGTTGTCTGTGAAGCAGGAATTGCATTTGACCGCGCCGCCGACGGCGATAGACAAGGCGCGGCATAGAGAGCAGATGGGGCATTCCAGTTGCGTGATCTGGCTGACGGGACTGTCCGGCGCTGGAAAGTCGACACTCGCCAACGCCCTGGAAGAAGATCTGTTTGCCCGCGGGATTCACACTTACTTGCTTGACGGCGACCGCGTTCGGACAGGCCTGAACAAGGATCTCGGCTTCGCCGCAAGAGACCGGGAGGAGAACATCCGGCGCATCGCCGAGGTCGCGAGGCTGTTTGTCGATGCTGGCGTGGTGACCGTGGTCGCGTTCATTTCACCGTTTCGCCATGACCGCGATCGCGCGCGCGCGCTGTTTGCGCCGGGAGAGTTTGTCGAGGTGTACGTGGACTGCCCGCTGGAAGTGTGCGCAAAACGCGACCCGAAAGGTCTGTACCACAAGGCGCGCGAAGGGATCATCCAGGATTTCACGGGGATCACGTCGCCCTATGAAACGCCGCTTGCGCCGGAGGTTCATCTGCGGACAGACCAGCAGCCTCTTGAGGAGTGCGTGGCGGCGGTGGCGCAGGTCATCCTCGCCCGCATCGCGCGTCCGTCGGGCAACCCGTAAAATAGCGTGTTCAAAAGGGAGCAGGGTTGACCCACGCAGTTCTGCTCCCATTTTGGACAACCTCCAAAGGGGCGAGTGGAAACGTGAGTGCAATGCCTGTCAAAGGACGGGTGGTTCCTGCAGAACTGCCGGCGCTCTTGCTGAAGGGATCGGCATTTGAACTGGTTCCCCATGTGCGCGGCGACGCGGATTCCGCAAGCGTGTTCGCGCTGGCGCGCGTTTTGCAGCGATTGGACAAGCGCGTCACCGTGCGTCACGATCTGCCTCCTCAGTTGTCCTGGATGGTCCCGGACTCGGATGAGGGATTCTCCGTCGCCCGTCCGGAAGACGGTGTGGCGGACGGTGCGCTCACACTGGCTTTGGACACGGGGAATTACGCCCGACTGGCGCTGTCGCGGAAGGAACGGGAGCACATCGGCCGGATGGTGTCCGAACACGGCGCCGAAAGCAATGTCGCGATCGCCCGTTGGCAGGATGTGCGCGAGATTGCGGGCGTCGTGGACCACCACCTCAGCAATCCGGGGTATGGACGGGTGAACTGGATTGTGCCGGAGGCCAGTTCCACGGGCGAACTGCTTGTGTGGCTGATCCTGGCGCTGGAGGAGGGGACGGGAAGGGGACTGTTCGATCAGGAGGTGTGCTGGCGGCTGTTTGCCGGCATTGTGTCCGACGTTAACTGGTTTCGCCGTCCGGCGGATGCCCTGGCGCATGAGGCGGTGCTTCTCCTGGAGAGCCGCTGCGCGATCGACAAGGAGTGGATCGCGTCGGGACTGGAGACGCGCAGTGAGGGATTTTTTCGCCTGGGCGAGGCGCTGCGCAGGGAGTTTCACCGCGACGGGCGCGTGGTGTGGTCGTTCCTGGACGAATCCTCCATGCGTGAATGCGGCGTTCATCCGGATGAGGCGGCCTCTTTGCTCGAAGAACTGGAGCGTGTGTCGGCTTCGCTGTTTCTGCTGTTCATCGAGGTGGCGAAAGGCGAGATCCGCGTCCGCCTGCGTGGGCGGGGCGTTGCGGTCATCGGATTGGCGAGGGCGTTTGGCGGCGGCGGGCACGAATTCCGCGCAGGCGCCACGGTCCATTCGCGCGCCGAGGCACTGCGACTTGTGCAGGAAGCCGCGCAGATGTTTCAAAACGCAGGAAGGGAGGGTGCGGACGAATGATGGAAGTGCCCAACTTTCTGGTCGTCGGCGCCGCCAAGTCCGGTACGAGTTCACTTGACCGCTATCTCGGCCAGCATCCGGATATCTACATGCCGCGCAAGAAAGAGGCGCACTATTTTTCCGTTCCTGATTTCCCCGCCGCATTTCGCGGTCCTGGCGACGAGGGGATGAATAAGGAGACCATCCGGGACCGGGAACGGTACGAGGCGTTGTTTGACGGCGCCACCGGCCGACGGGCGGTTGGCGAATCGTCCGTGTTCTATCTGTACTATCCGGGCACAGCGCGGCGCATCTGGCAATGGAACCCCGCGATGAGGGTGGTCATGCTGCTGCGCAATCCGGTCGACCGCGCGTACTCCGCGTATATGCATCTGATTCGCGATGGACGCGAGACGCTTTCTTTTGAAGAGAGTCTGGCCAAAGAGCGGGAGCGCAAGGCGGACGGCTTTGAACCCATGTGGCTGTACCGTGAACTTGGACTGTACCATGACCAGGTGAAGCGTTATTTCGATATTTTTCCGCGCGAACAGGTCAAAGTGCTCCTGTACGATGATTTCAGTCGCGATACACCGGGAACCGTGGCGGAGGTGTTCCGCTTTCTTTGCGTGGATGATCGCGCGGCGGTCGACACCGAGACGCGGCACAATGAGTCCGGTGTGCCGAAATCCCGAATGTTGTTCGACTTCTTTGCCAAATCACACCCGATAAAAGAGGTGCTGAAACCCCTGATTCCCGAAACGGTGCGGGAGCGGCTGGGCAATCAGGCCAAATCCCTGCTGTTGCGGCGCGTGGCGATGAAGCCGGGGACGCGGGCGGAGTTGACGGCGTTTTTTGCTGATGATATCGCTCGCCTGAGTGAATTGCTGGATCGCGATCTGTCCCGTTGGACGCACAGGAAAGAGCCTGTTCGAGAAGGGGGCAGGTAAGATTCGCGCAGTGCAAGGAAGCAGCCAGAAATGCGGACCGAGCGTACGTTTTTGGGTACGTGAGGGAGCATTTCTGGCGATGACAAAGCAATGCGCTGGAGAGTTCTGCCCCCTTTTTGAACAACCTCCACAAGGGCGGGTGCGGATGAAAAGAGTCCTGATGGTCACCTATCACTGTCCGCCGGCGCTGAATGCAGAATCCATACTTGTGTGGAAGACGCTGCGACTGTTGCCCGACTGGCACGATGTGACCGTGCTCACAGCGGATGATGGAGGTGCGCGCGACGAACAACTGGGAATGCCGACAGCGGTCCGCGTCAAGCGGTATCGGACGCCGCGGCCGGCGGGGGCGTTCACGGGCAGGGTTGCGGACAAGCTGCTCGGCTTTGCGGCCGACGAACGGCTGCTGTGGGCGCTGTCCGGGCTGCGCGGGGACGTTTCTCATGGCGCCTATGATGTGCTGTACAGCCGTTCGCATCCGGGAGCGAGCCACATCTTCGCCTGGCTGATCAAGCGTCGGCTCGGCCTGCCGTGGGTGGCGCAGTTCAGCGATCCGTGGGCTTCCAATCCTTATCACAGCGGCCACACGAAGGTACGCGCACAGGTCGACCGCTATTTTGAGCGGGAGGTCATCCGGCATGCCGACAGGCTGATCTTTCCCACGCACGAGATCCAGGCGATGTATGAGCGGCAGTACCCCGGATGGCGAGTGGCTGAACGGGCCGTCATTTTGCCGCACCACCTCGCGCCGGAACTTTATCACGCCGGAAGTGCAGGAAGTACCCCGGACATTGCGGATACAGCGGATACTGTGATCCGGGGAGCGGGTGGCGGAACGACCGGCTTGCGGGATGGGGCGGGTGATGGACTCGCACTGTGTTATTTCGGCGATTTTTACGGGTTGCGTTCACCGGAACCCCTGATTCGCGCAGTGCAGCGGTTGTGCGCGGACGATCCGGCGGCTGTGGGCAGATTGCGCCTGCGATTTGTCGGCAACATTCAGCCCAAGTTTTTGCCCCTGCTCGACCAGTCGCCCGTACCCGTCGCGACCGGACGGGTGTCCTACCTGGAGAGCCTGCGGACCATGGCGCAAAGCTCCGTCCTGGTGCTGCTGGACGCACCGAACGAAACGGGCGTCAATCCCTTTTTGCCCTCCAAGCTGATCGACTATCTGGGCGCAATGCGTCCCGTGCTCGGCATGACGGAGACGCGCGGGACGGCGGCGGACATCCTGCGTCGTTTCGGTCATCCCGTGATCCGTCCGCAGGACATCGACGGCATCCGCCGGCAGATCGCCCAGTGGCTGGAGCAGCCGCCGCAGCCGCCGCAACGGGCGGCGGAGGAATTCTATTCCGCGCAGGTGGTGGGTCAGTTGGCGAGTATACTGGAGGACATGGGATGAAGTAAGGTGGTGGGGGCGGGCGTGCAGATCCTGTTCATTCTTTTGATCGCCTTCGCCGGAGCGTTTGTCCAGGGCGCGGCCGGGTTTGGTTTTGGGCTGTTTTCCGTCGGATTGCTGACGTTTTTTCTCACGGTGCCGGAAAGTACGGTCACGGTGCTGGCGCTGACCGTACTGCTGTCATTCCAGATTCTCGTCCGCTATCGAAAGTTCATTCGCCTTGGCGATATCAAGCTGTTGTTCGGCGCTGCGATCGCGGGCAGAATCGGCGCTTTCTTTTTTCTGACGGATTTTGGCGATGCGCTTTGGGTCAAGCGGGCATTGGGCGGGCTCCTGCTGGCGCTCATCGGTTATGCGGCTTCGCAGGAGCGGGGATGGGTCCGCATTCCGACGATGAACCCGTGGATGTTGCAAATTCTCACAGGCGCGGTGGGCGGTTTCGTCGGCGGCGCGTTTGCCGTCGGCGGTACGTTTTTTGTCCTATACATGCTCGGGCGTTATGAGGACAAACGGCACTACACGGCCAACATCCAGTGCCTGTTTCTGGCGCAAAATGTGCTCAGCCTTTCGCTAAACGCCGCCGCGGGGTATCTGCCGCGCGTCACATACCTGTACGTGGGCGTCGGCGCGTTATCCGCCCTGCTGGGTGTGAGACTGGGCCTGCTGTGCTTTGACCGGATTCCAATGCGGTGGGTGCGGCGCATTGTCCACGTCATCGTCGTGCTGGCTTCCGGCGTACTTCTCGTCTTTGGCTGATGCTATTCGCCCGCCGAAATTCGCTTTATCTCATACTCCTTTGGAGGCGCGGTCGAGTCCCCGATGACCAGCTTTGCCCCGAGCGACACGGAGGCGGTTTCCAGTTGCTCGTCGGCGCGCGTCTCAATCTGCTCGCGTAGAATTTCCACGGCTTTGCTTCCCATGGTCTCTTCATCCTGGCGGATGTGCGTGAACTGCCAGCCGAGAAATCTGCTGGATGGGCTGTCAAAGCAGGCGATCGACAGGTCTTCCGGCACACGCAGCCCGATTTGGCGCGCTGTTTGAAGGATGTGCGCGGCAGCCTGGAATTCGGTCGCCACAACCGCGGTGAGCTCCCTGTGTTCCAGCAGATACCGGGTGAGCATGTCGTTGTGCTCCTGCCGGTATCCCGCATTGTCGGCGTTAGGCATTTCCGAAGGGAGGTCGGTGAGGGACCAATCCGGCTGGAACCGGATCCGGGAATCCTCCAAAGCCGACGTGAAACCGTCCCAGCGGTCTTCCAGCGTCACCGTGTTGTTGGGCGGCGGAGAACAAAAACCGATGTTGCGGTGTCCCAGTTCCACGATGTGGCGCACGAGGTGTTCGGCCGCGTCCCTGTTGTCCGTCGACACGGAGCACACAGGGACGCCGGGGAGGTACTTGTCCACCAGCACGAGCGGAAATCCTTCCACATGCAGGCGCAGTATCTCCGGATTGTAGTGTTCGCCGTTCACGGGAAACACGATCAGCCCTTTCACTCCCAGGGCCAGCAGGCGGCGCATTGCGCGCACCTCGGCGTCCTGTCTGCCGTAGGAACGGCAGACAGCGAGCAGGAGATCGTTGTCGTCCGCGCTGCGTTCGATCCCCGACAGCAGTCTCAGGCCATAGCTCTCGCCGAGTTCAGGAAGGACCAGCCCGATCAGAGTGCCCGCTCCCAAAGCGCCGCCTGTGGATTCGGCTGCGGGCGGCGCTGTCTGCCGGATGACAAACGATCCCCGGCCGGGATGGCGTGAGATCGTCCCTTCGACATGCAACTTCTCCAGCGCTTTTTGCGCGGTGATGCGGCTGACGCTGAACTGTTTCGAGAGTTCCCGCTCGGTGGGCAACCGATCTCCTATCGCCAACTGGCCGGAATCGATCTGCGCGCGCAGATGGGAATAGATGATTTCGTATAATGGATTATTGCCCATATATCTTCTTCTCCTAACCTTGTTGGATATAGTGTTTCACAGGCTCTTAGAGCGTCAGTTCACCCTGATTTGGTCTGGTTCAGTATATCATTTGAAGAAGGAGTGAATCAATCAAAACAATTTTGCGTTCACGGAATGCATAATGAGCTAAAAATAATAGAAATCCGGCGGAACACAACGCAAACGTTCAGTTGACAAAGAATCCAAAGTGGGATATATATAACATAGACAAACAAATCGTTGATTTGTCATATCGTTTATGAAGATCTGATGATTGTTTGTGTAGACAGACACCTTTACGTAAAACGGGGCGAACGTATGCGGCGCTTACTTACATATGTAAGCGATTTCTTCCGTTTGGCCGAAAACGTTGTCATTGAACTGCACGGGGGTGGATTGAGTGGCGGTTGCTGCTGGTGAGCGGCGTCGTGCCCGGAGCCGTTTGCGCTTCCGGGAAGGGGTTGCGGGATATCTGTTCATCCTGCCTTCCATCATTGGTTTCGCAGTTTTTGTGGCGTATCCGCTGCTGTCCTCCATCTATTTTGCTCTGACGCAGTGGAGCGGATGGAATGCGCCACAGTTCATCGGGTTGCAAAACTTCGTTTACATGTTCACGATCGATCCCTCTTTCTGGCCTTCACTGGAGGCGACGGGGCTTTACGTGCTCATGAGCGTTCCGGGGGGCCTGTTTCTCGGATTGCTGCTTGCGGTGTTGCTTAACAGACACCTGCCGGGGATCAAGATCCTGCGCACGATCTATTATCTGCCCGTCGTTCTGCCTTCTGTGGCAAGTCTCACGCTGTGGGATTTCATCTACAATCCTCAATACGGTCTTGCCAACCAGATTCTGCACCTGTTCGGTATTCCAGCCAGCCAATGGCTGCAGGGACAGAATACGGCTCTGGTCTCCATCGTCATCATCGGATTGTGGGGCGTCGGCGGGACGATGATCATCTTTCTCGCGGGCTTACAATCCGTTCCGGCAGAGCTGTACGAAGCCGCCCAGGTTGACGGTGCCAGTCGCTGGCGCAGTTTTTTCAATGTGACCATCCCTCTGATCACGCCGATCCTGTTTTTACAGTTGATCACCGGTATCATCGGTTCGTTCCAGGCCTTCAACGAAGCCCAGGTCTTGACGAAAGGCGGTCCGAATTTCGCAACCGACCTGTTCAACTACAACATATGGAACAACGCCTTCAACGGCCGCCAGTTCGGATACGCGGAGGCGCAGGTGTGGGTGCTCTTCGTCATCATCATGTTCTTCACGATTTTCACCTTCAGGTTTTCAAACACGTTCGTCTATTACGAGCATGACCACAATTAAAGGGTGCGCAA
>JAKACR010000079.1 GCA_021821225.1 Bacillota bacterium
TACAGATCAAGGTTGACAACATGACGGAGCAACGCCACGCCATCACCCTGTTGCGGCAGGCCGATACCCCTGAATCCGCGCCAGTCGAGCGCTCTGCGCAGGCGGCGGGGCTGGTTGCCATGGCGGCGGGTTCCGGTTTGGCGCGATTGTTTCTTGAGGCGGGCGCTGACCGGGTGATTCCGGTCAAGGACGAGACCGCTCCATCCGTGGAGGAGATCCTGCGGGAGACCGCAAGCATCCTGGCGGAAAAGGTCTTTGTCCTGCCCAACGACGAAAGACTGATTGCGGCGTCCGGACAGATCGATGCTGCAACGGGTGGTGTCGTGGCAATCGTACCCACCAAGACGATCGGTGAAGGACTCGCCGCAGCTCTGGCGTTTTCGCGGACCGCCACCCCGGAGGAAAATATCCGGGTGATGCGCCAAGCCGCTTCCCGAGTGGTGTCCGCCGCGGTGGCGCCGATCGCGCGTCAGCAGGCCGCAGCTCAACGGGCTGTGGTGTCCGGGGACTTCGTCGGCCTGTCGGGCGATGAAGTCGTCTTCGCGGCAGATGATCGGGCAATGGCGCTTGAGCACATGCTGTTGCGGCTGTGTGAGAAACCGCGCGGCATCTGCACGGTGCTGTGCGCGCGCGAGGATGACGTGCGCGAGGCGGAGAACGTGGTGAAACGCGTTTCTGCGCGTCATGTTGATGTGGAGTTTGAGGTGCTCTATGGTGGACAGCCGGGTTACGATTTCCTGCTCGCTGCGGAGTGACGGTTCATCTGCCACACCATTGCGGGGAGAGATCACCGTGAGCGCGACCGACGATCATGAAACCGTCCTGTGCGCGGCGCCTGTCACGCGCATCCCGGGAGTGGGGCCGCGCACCGCAGCGCGGTTGGCGCGTCTGGGGATCTTTACGGTGCGCGATCTGGTGCTTCATTTTCCCGTTCGTCATGAGGAGTTCACTGATACGTCCGCGTGCGACTGGACAGATGGAGATGGACTGACGGTGCAAGGAATAGTTTGCGGGTCCGCATCCGTCCGTTTTTCCGGCAGGCGTTGTCTGGTGTCCGTCCCGGTGCGCGTGAGAGATGCGACGGTGCGAGCTATCTTTTTCAATCAATCGTACCTGCGGCATCAACTGCTTTCCGGCGTTGCGGTGCGGCTGCGCGGGAAATGGGACGCCGCCGCGCGCACGCTCGCCGTCTCTGCACACGAGATCGTAAGGCAAGACAGCGCGGGAATAGGCGCGGGGACAGGACTGCGACCCGTCTACCGGCTGACCGACGGGCTCTCCAATCAGGCGCTTTTGCGGTACATCCAGTCCGCGCTGCGATTGTGCGACGCTGTCCAGGAAGACGAGATACCGGAAGAATTGCGCGCGCGTTTTCGGCTTTTGCCGAAAATCTCCGCTTTGCGCGCATTGCACGAACCGGGCGATCGGGAAGTTTTGCGCCAGGCCAGACGGCGACTCGTCTTTGAGGAATTTCTCTTGTTTCAGCTCCGCTTGCAGGGCTTTCGCAAGAGGCGGACCGGAGCGTCGCAGACTGCGCTGGATTTTGTGGAATTGGACGGCGCCGCCCGCGAGTTTGTCAGGCATCTGCCGTTTGTGTTGACTTCCGGTCAGGAGGCGGCGCTCGCAGAGAGTCTGCGCGACATCGCGGATCCGCACCCGATGCACCGGATGATCCAGGGGGATGTCGGATCGGGCAAGACCGCCGTCGTATTTGCGCTTTGCGCCGCCTTGGCGCGCGCAGGGAGGCAGAGCGCACTCATGGTCCCGACCGGGATTCTGGCCAGGCAGCACTATCTTGAGGCGATCCGGCTGCTTGCGCCCTGCGGCCTGCGCGTGGGCATGCTGGTGGGGGACCAGAAGCCACAGGAACGCGAACGCACGCGAAACGCCGTCGCAACTGGAGAGATTGACCTGTTGATCGGAACGCACGCACTGGTAACGCAACAGGTTGCCTTCTGGCGGCTGCGGCTTGTGGTGATTGACGAACAACACCGTTTCGGTGTGTCTGTCCGCCGGCTTTTGCGGGCAAAGGGGGAGTGGAGTGACGTGTTGCAACTGTCGGCGACGCCGATTCCGCGTTCCCTGGCGTTGACGATCTTTCGCGACATCGAGCTATCGACGATCCGGGATCTCCCTCCGGGCCGCCTTCCTGTGCGCACAATCTGGCTGCGCAAAGCCGAGGAAGAGAAAGCTGTGCGCCTGTTGCGGCGCGAGCTTGCCAAGGGAAGGCAGGCATTCATCGTGGCGCCGCGCATTGGCGAGGGAGGCGCGGACGGCAGCGAGATGACGAGTGCCGTAGCGTTGCACGAACGGATGCAAGAGGAATTGGCGGGGTGGCGGGTGGCGCTCGTGCATGGCGGGATGGCGGAAGCGGAACGCCTGCGCGCCATGAGCGATTTTGTGCAAGGGAGCGCGTCGGCGCTCGTCGCTACGTCCATCGTGGAAGTCGGCGTCAGCGTCTCCAACGCGACTGTGATGGTGATCCACGACGCGGAGCGGTTCGGACTCGCGACCTTGCACCAGTTGCGGGGGCGCGTCGGGCGGGGCGACCATCCGTCCACGTGCGTGCTCGTGGGCGATCCTGTCACACCCGCCGCGCAGACCAGGCTTCAGGCGATGCTGGAGACGTCGGACGGATTTGCGCTGTCTGAACAGGACATGCGGCTGCGGGGGCTTGGCGAGGTGCTCGGCGACCGGCAGAGCGGGTTGCCGGAATTCCGCATCGGCGACGTGGTGGCGGATCTGCGCGTGATGACGGCGGCGCGTGATGTCGCGGGCGAGTTGCTGGGGCGCCCGGACTTCTGGCTGCTCCCCGCATATGAGCCGTTGCGCCGAGCGGCGATGGCGGAGGACGATGATGTGCTTGCGGATTCGTGAATGGCTTTTGCGCGTGTTGCCAAAACGTCTGCTCACGCGACTGACGGGCCGGATTTTGCGGCATCCCGCGAGTCGCATGCTCATTCCGGTGTTCGCCGGATGGTACCGTATCGACCTTCGTGAAGCGGAGAAGCCCTGGCGGGCGTATGCGAGCCTGGTGGAGTTTTTTGCGCGCCGCCTTCCTGCGGGCAGCCGGGTGGCCGAGTCGGATCCTGCTCTTGTGGCGTCGCCGGTTGACGGAGTCGTGTCGGAGACGGGAATGATTCATGCCGGCACACTTCTGCAGGTCAAGGGAATGCCGTATTCTGTGCGTCATTTACTAGAGGATGAGGCGTGTGTGAATCTGGACGGCGGATCGTACGTCACCATCTACCTGGCTCCCGGCGATTATCACCGCATACACGCGCCGCTCACCGCGGTGGCGACATCGGTCATTCACGTGGGAGGCGCCCTGTTCCCGGTGAACCGCGCGGGAGTGCGCAGCGTGCGCGGATTGTTCGTGCAAAATGAGCGGGTGATCAGTTGGTTTGTCCGTGGGAGTGGCTCGTTTGTGCTTGTGAAAGTGGGTTCGCTGTTGGTCGGCAGTGTGCGGATGACGCTTTGTGAGCTGGCCTGCCTCTCCGATCGGCAGCGCCGGAGCAGGAGTCTGACGCATTGTTTGAAAAAGCCGGTCGCTGTCCGCAAGGGCGAGGAACTCGGGTGGTTCGAGTTTGGCAGCACGGTCATTCTCATCTTTTTGCCAGGGGCGGTCACGCTTGCCGTCTCGCCGGGTCAGCGCGTTCGGGCGCTTGAGACGATCGGCCGCTGGATCCGTCCGGACCCCGCTGTCTGACGGACGAAGCTTCTCCGGAAGTAAAAATAAAAAGAGCCCCTCCGCCCGGGTACGCGGAGGGGCTCCGCCCGCCGCTTTGCGGACAGGTGCCCTGCGGGGTCCTATGTACTGCGCAGCGGTGGGCCACTGGGAGAGGAGAAACCGGGAGAGAACGACATAACGGCGTTCTCCCTGGTTGCCTTTACGACGTTGACCGTCGCTTCTCTCATTGTGGGCAGCCGTCTGCCTGCTTATACATGCCGGCGCGGTTTGTTCCTGCCTGCCGTTGTGATACAGTACTCGCGAGAGGATGGAGGCTATGCGAGTTATCGCCGGTTCTCACGGAGGACGCCGTTTGAAAGCTCCGCCCGGCCGTGCGACCAGGCCGACGGCCGACCGTGTGAAAGAAGCGCTGTTTTCCATTGTCGGTCCGTTTTTTTCTGACGGGGTGTGCCTCGACCTCTTCGCAGGGTCAGGGGCTCTTGGCATCGAGGCGCTCAGCCGGGGATGCGAGCGTGCTGTATTTGTTGATAGACAAACCGCTGCGACGATCTGGGAAAATGTTCACGCACTGGATCTGGAAGACCGCTCATCCGTCCTTCAGATATCGTGGGAGCGGGCGCTGGACCGGCTGTCGTCCGCAGCGGAGCGCTATTCGCTGGTATTCATCGATCCTCCATACATGACGGGCCTGCTCGTACCCTGTCTGCGACGGCTGGCGGCGGAAGGGCTGCCGCGACATTTGGCAACCGTGGTCGCCGAGACGGCGCGCCATCTGCCGACACCCGTGATCCCCGGCCTTGAACTGGTGCGCGAAGCGGCTTACGGTGACACCAAGCTGTGCGTGTACCGCTATGAGGGAGGATGGACTGATGGGACCGGATGAAGGAACGCGGGGAAAAAGAACGGCCGTCTATCCCGGATCGTTTGATCCAGTGACCAACGGACACCTTGATGTCGTAGAACGCGCGCTCGCACTGTTTGACGAGATCTGGGTCGCCGTGCTGGACAACACCGGGAAAAAGTCGCTGTTATCCGCAGCGGAGAGAATGGAGCTTATTGAGGAAAGCGTGCGTGAGTGGCCGCGGGTGCGGGTGGACCGCTTCTCGGGTCTGCTGGTGGATTACCTGTCCCTGCGCGGCGCGTCAGTCGTCGTGCGCGGAGTCCGCAATGCGGCCGACCTCGCGCAAGAATGGCAGATGGCGGCGCTCAACCGCGATCTGCGCCGCGCGACGGAAACGGTGTTCCTGCCGAGCCGTCCGCAATTTGCCCACCTCAGTTCGAGCATGGTTCGGGAAATCGCCAGTATGGGCGGCAACGTGAGCCAGTTTGTCCCGGCGCACGTTGCCCGGCGTTTGCGGATAAAATAAAATGATAGGTCAAGGGGAGGGCGAGGGGGGCGGCGCATGGATCGCGCTGTGCGTTTGACAGTGGCGCTGGGCAGTGGCGGGGCGCGCGGATTTGCGCATATAGGCGTCTTGCAGGCGCTTGAGGAAGCGGGCATTCGCGTGAGCGGCGTCGCGGGATCGAGCATGGGGGCCCTGATCGGCGCCGTGTACGCCACCGGTGCGCCGGTTGTGATGCTGGAGCGCATCGCCACCCATTTGCCGCTGGGGCACTGGATCGATTTCACCGTGCCACGGATGGGCCTGATCGCGGGAGAACGACTGCAGGAACTGTTAAAACTTCTGACAAAAGCACAGACTTTTGAACAGACCAAAATTCCGCTCGCTGTGGTGGCGACCGATCTTGAACTGGGTGAGCGGGTCGTGTTCCGGTCAGGCCCGATTCACGAAGCTGTCCGCGCCAGCATCGCGATACCGGGTATTTTCACGCCGCACAGTTATCAGGGCCGGCTGCTTGTCGACGGCGGGGTGATCGACCGCGTCCCGATCGACGCGGCGCGCCTGCTTGACGCGGATTTTGTGCTGGCGGTGGATGTCGGCCTGTTTGAGCGACTGCCCCCTGTGCGCAATGTCCTTGACGTGGTCATTCAGTCGATGGACATCATGGAACGGGAAATCTTTCGCCACCGCATATTGCAAGCCGATTATGTGGTGCGGCCCCAGCTTGAACTGATGAGCGCCACCTCGTTTTCCAATATCGGCGAAGCTATCGAGGCAGGACGGCAGGCCATGCGGGCCAGTCTGGGCGGTCTATGGGAAGCGCTCGACAGAAAGGGGTTGGTGCGCGATGATCTGGCGAGGCATGCGAAACAGTCGGAGATCGGTTAGCGCAGTTCCGCTCGCGTCGGCGATCGTGGCGCTGCTTCTTGTCGTCGCGTATTTCATTCCGTTACCCTACTATATCTACTCGCCGGGCATGGCGATACCGATTCAGACGATGGTCGACGTGCAGGGCGGGAAACCAAGCCGCAGCGGCGCTTTCTATATGATGACCGTCACATCGCTGTACGCGTCGAATATCTACGTGTTTCTCACCGGTCTCCTGACGCCGCACAGGCAGATCTGGCCAGCCGGGCAAATTGCGGGAGGGCTGACCGAAAAGCAGTACCTCGCGGCGGAAAAGTACATGATGCAGCAGGCGCAGCAGGATGCCGTGGGCGCCGCCCTGCACTATCTTAAACTGCCTGTGCGCGTGACGACGACCGGTGTCGAGGTGCTCTCCGTCGAACCGTTCTCGAAGGCGGCCGGGGTACTGCAACCGGGCGACATCCTGACCGGGATCGACGGAGTCTCGCTGGCGCATGATCCGAACGCGCTGGCAAAGATCCTGGCCGGGAAAAAGGTGGGCCAGAGCGTCACGTTGCAGGTGTTGCGCGGCGCGCGAAAGATGACGGTGACCGTTGCGCTGGTCAATCTGAATCAGGGGCGCGGCAGACCACTGGCGGGCATCGGCGTGATCCCGGCCCTGGCGCAGCGCATTTCGTCGCCGACTTCCGTTCGCATCCATGTGGGGGATGTCTACGGTCCGTCCGCGGGGCTGATGTTTTCGCTTGAGATTGTGAATCAGCTTGCTCCACACCTGAACTTGACACGCGGCTACAAGATCGCGGGAACAGGGACCATATCCTGGAGCGGAACGGTCGGCCAGATCGGCGGCGCGGGGGATAAGGTGATTGCCGCCGCCGCCGCCGGCGCACGTTACTTCTTTGTTCCCGCCGACGTGCAGCCCGGCGATACGAATGCCCTTCACGCGGCGCAGGAAGCGGCCAGGCTCCACACCGGCATGAAGATCGTGCCTGTCCGTACGCTTGCACAGGCTGTCGCTTATTTGCGCCGGTTGCCCATGCGCCATTCTTAAGAAAGTCTGTTCAAAAAGTGGGCAGGGTTGACCTACGCAGTGCAATGGGACATTATCCCATGTCCCTAAGCGTACGTTTTGGGTACGTGAGGGAGTATTTCTGGCGATGACGCGGCAATGCGCCGGGAAGTTCTGCCCACTTTTCGAACAACCTGCTTAGAGAGGCGGGTTGTTTGACACCGGAAGTCGCACTTTGTATACTAGCGAGTGTTGTGAACGGAGTTGAATTTATCCGTGAAGGTTTTATGGGTTGATGCAGAGCGGCCCGGCGGTACGGAGATCGACGGGTGGGTGTTTCACGCCAGTTCTCTCTTGCGCCGCATGGATGTAAAGCGGGTCGGACCCCTGCACATCAGGGGCCGCGCAACAGCTTCACGGGGCATGTGCGAAGTGGCGGGCCGCGTCCGCACGGAGATCGTGTACCGTTGCGCCCGTTGTCTGACCTCGGTGGAAGATCTGTTGGAAGTGCCGCTTCAGGAGGTTTTCTCGCGACTTCCTCTGACGTTCGAACAGGAAGAAGCAGATGTGATATACGCTCCGGGAGATGCCGTTGAACTGGACGCTTGCGCTTTTCAGGCCCTCTTCCTCGGCATGCGCTTGCAGGTTTTGTGCGCGCCGCAGTGCAAGGGGCTCTGCCCTGTTTGTGGATTGGATCGTAATACGGCGTCGTGCGACTGTGACACGGAACGCATCGACCCGCGTTGGGAGGCGCTCGGTGACGCCATGGCGCGCGGCAAGCCGTGAAACGGTCCTATTGCACGCCCGGTCTTCCTTTCACCTCTAAAACAAGTGGTTTGACGAAGGAGTGTTTCAGATGGCCGTACCGCAGCACAGAACATCTAAAACGAGAAAACGCAAGCGACGCACGCATTTCAAACTCGACGCACCCGGCATGGTGCCGTGTCCGCAGTGTTCGGAACTGAAGCTTTCTCATCGCGTGTGCCCATATTGCGGGACGTACAATCGCAAACAGGTCGTCGAACGCGCGTAGAGATCGGGAGGTTGTCCGAAAAGGGGAGATTCGGGTGATCGCCCGTTTTTCGGGCGGCCGGTCGCGGTTGGCGATGGAGATGCAGGCGCCGCAGCCCATTGCGGCGCCTGTTGGTTATTGCATAATATCAGTATATGAGTCTGATCAGACGGTGGTGGAAAGGCGCTTGCAGCCATGTGATGCGACCCCGGCGTCCGACCGCGAGGTGCTCCAAGTGAGTGAGTCGACGAGAAGTCTCCGGCATCGCCGACTGGCGGAGATGTTGGAGAAGGAGCCGTTCCTGACAGATGAAGACATCGCCGGGCACTTCCACGTGAGCGTTCAGACCGTCCGTCTGGACAGAATGAAGCTCGGCATACCGGAACTGCGCGAACGCATGCGGTCGGTTGCGCGCCTTCATTATGAACACCTGCGCAGCCTGCGTCCGGATGAAGTGTTCGGCGACATTCTTGAACTGGACGTGGGATGCTCGGGCACATCCGTCTGGCGCGCGCAAAAAGAGCATGTGATCAGTCGCACCCAGGTGGTGCGTGGTCACTTTCTGTTTGCGCAGGCCAATTCTCTGGCGGTTGCGGTGATCGATGCAAAGCAGGCCTTGACCGCGCGGGCGACCGTGCGGTTCATGAAGCCGGTCCGTTGCGGTGCGGCGTTGACGGCCAGGGCGCGCGTGCTGGGCGAGCGGCACGGGTATTCGCTGGTGGACGTCGTGATATGCGCAGGCGCGGACGACGTTTTTGCGGGTCGCTTCCTGCTTCAGAGCACAAGCGCGCCCGTGGACGGGGGGGCTGCAATTGAAGATTGCGATTGACGCCATGGGCGGCGATCTGGCGCCCCTGGCGGTGATGGAAGGGACTGTACTGGCGGCGCGAGAGTATGTTCAGACAGAGTTTTTGCTGGTGGGGCGCGAGGGGGACCTGGCGAAGCAGGGGGTCGCATTGCCTGCCAACATCACGCTTTTGCATGCGGACGACGTGATAGAAACGGCGTCCGAGCCGGTCCGTTCGGTGCGCAGACAGCGCAATTCCTCACTGGTCGTGTGCACCGAACTCGTGCGCGACGGCGTGGTGGACGGAATGGTATCCGCTGGCAATACGGGGGCGTTCATGGTCGCCGGATTGCTGAATGTCGGTCGCATGACCGGCATGGACCGCGCGGCTCTTGGCATCATCCTGCCCACGTTTGCGGGGCACGGGGTGTTGCTGCTCGATGCCGGGGCGAACACGGATTGCAATGAGACTCATCTGCTCCAGTTTGCACGAATGGGCCAGGCGTATGTTCGCCTGACGCTTGATGTCGCACAGCCGCGGGTGGGGCTGCTGAACATCGGCAGTGAGCAGGGCAAGGGAAACGAGTTGTGCAAGGCCGCCCATCCACTGCTTTCCGCACAGATTCCGTCCTTTGTCGGCAATGTCGAAGCGCGCGAGATGCTCATGGGCGTGTGCGATGTGATCGTATGCGACGGGTTTGTGGGGAATGTGCTTGTAAAATTTTTCGAGGGTGTCGGACAGGGCCTGCTTTCCAGTCTCAAGTCGATCTTTTCCGCTTCCCCGCTCACCAAGTTGGCGTCGCTTCCGCTGGCGGGGGGGGTGCGTTCGTTTCGACAGAGGTTTGACTATGCGGAGTATGGGGGCGCCCCGTTTCTCGGCGTGCGCGGCGTGCTGGTGAAGGCCCACGGGTCCTCGACGCCGCGCGCCTTTTTGTCGGTGATCCGCCAGGCGCATCGCATGCACGAATCCGGTCTTGTCCGTGCGCTGGAACAAGAGTTGTCCAAAGGGACACAGGGGTGAAAGAGATGAAGACTGCGTACGTATTTCCGGGTCAGGGCGCGCAGTACGTGGGCATGGGACGGGCGTTGCGCGATGCGTTCCCGGTGGCGCGCGAGGCGATGGAGGAGGCCGACGATGCGCTTCGCCTGTCGTTAAGCAGGCTGTTTCTCGAAGGACCGGAGGACGAATTGCGCCTGACCTACTATACGCAACCCGCCATTTTGACGGTCAGCATCGCGTGCCTGCGGGTCCTGCGATCGCTCGTCATAGGACTGGAACCCGCCGTCGTGGCCGGGCACAGCCTCGGCGAGTACAGCGCGCTGGTGGCGGCCGGGGCGTTGTCTTTTTCCGACGCGCTGCGCCTTGTTCATTTGCGCGGCCGCCTGATGGACGCGGCCGTTCCCGCCGGCCAGGGGAGCATGGCGGCCGTGTTGGGGGCGGATCAGGCGGCCCTGGAGCGGCTGTGCCAGGAGGTGTCCCAGGAAGGCGGCCCCGTGGAGGTGGCG
>JAKACR010000080.1 GCA_021821225.1 Bacillota bacterium
GGCCATGCCCACTATCGTCAGCGATCTCGGAGGCATTCGGCTGATGAGTTGGGTGTTCGCGGTCTATCTGCTGACATCGGCGGTCACGACGCCCATCTGGGGAAAACTCGCGGACCTGTTTGGCCGCAGGATTGTTTTCACGGTCGGCGCGGCGTTGTTCCTGTTCGGCTCCGCACTCTCCGGCGCTTCCGGTTCGATGGTGCAGCTCATCTGGTTTCGCGCCTTTCAGGGGATCGGCGCGGGGGCTGTTCTTCCGATTACGCTGACGATTGTCGGCGATCTTTACGCGTACGAAGAACGCGCCAGAATGCAGGGTGTATTCAGCGCCGTCTGGGGCATCGCAGGGATTCTCGGACCGCTTGTCGGCGGTTTTTTTGTAGATGTCCTCTCGTGGAGATGGATTTTTTATATCAATATCCCGATCGGGCTGGCTTCTATCCTGTTGCTCTGGTTTGTTCTGCACGAGCATTTCGAGCGGCGTCAGCACACCATTGACTACCTTGGCGCGGCGACGTTTTCCGCCGGTGTGACCTGTCTGCTCTACGCGCTCTTGTCGGGCGGACAGTTCATGCCGTGGAGTTCATTGCAGATTGTTGGATTGTTCGCGCTGGCGGCCGTCCTGCTTGCGGTCTTTGTGGCTGTCGAGGCGCGTTCTCCCGAGCCGATGGTCCCGTTGCGGCTGTTCGCGCAACGCATCATTCTTGTATCCAATCTCGCCAGCCTTTTTCTTCCGCCGTCCTGATTGGCCTCACCGCGTATCTGCCTCTGTGGGTTCAGGGGATCCTCGGACACAGCGCCACCAGTGCGGGCCTCACGCTGACGCCGCTGTCCATCGGCTGGCCGGTCGGCGCCACGCTGGGAGGGCGGTTGCTGTTGCGCTTGGGGCCGCGCAGGACATCCCTGGCGGGCTCAGGCGTGCTTGCGGCGGGGGCGATCTGGCTTGCGACGGTGCAGCAATCGTCGTCTCAATGGGTGTTCATTGCCGTGATGCTGATCATGGGTCTCGGCTTCGGTTTTTCCACGACGGCTTTCACTGTGGTGATCCAGTCGGCGGTCGACTGGAACCTGCGCGGCGCCGCCACCGCGTCGAACCAGTTTGTGCGCGCCCTTGGTCCGACGATCGGCATCGCCGTCTTCGGAACACTCTTTAACGGATCATTTGTGCAAGCGGCGAGATCGGCCGCCGGTGCTGCGGTCCATTCCGCCACCGGGGCTGGCGCATCCGCCGCCGCGCAGGAAAATCGCCTGCTGAATCCGCTGTATGCGGCCCGGCTGGCCCTGGTGGCGCGCGAACATCTGCGGGAGTTGCTCGCGCGGGGACTGCACGACGTATTTATCGTCATGGCGATCCTGGCGGTCGTGAGTGCGATCGTGCTGTTCTGGCTGCCGGACGCCGGGCGATCGGAGGCCGTGTGATTTCCGTCACGACAGCCGTGGCCGGATACGGGTAAAGTAGGTCGAGGTTCAATCCACGTTTTCAAGGAGGAGTTCCCGTGAGTGAAACATTTGCCGCAACAGTCAATGCGACGGAGTATCCGCCGCATCAGAAGCACAAGGTGATTTTCGAGACATTCGACAGTCTTCAGCCAGGCCAGGCCATGCTGTTGATCAACGATCACGATCCTGTGCCGCTGCACTACCAGTTCGACCTGGAACGTCCGGACGCGTTCACATGGGATTATCTTGAGCGTGGCCCCCAGGCGTTTCGCATCAAAATTGAGCGTTCCAAGTAATGGCCGCGCGCGTGAAGTGGCTTCCCCGAGGGCACATCGCGCATGGTTACAGGCGTGTCTTCGTGATTGACGAGGGCAACTCGGTGCGGCATGTGGTGGTCATCGCCCCCATGCCGTACGAGGCTGTTTACAGCGTGCTGCAGCTTTCCGGTGAATCACCTGTGCAAGACCCCTCGCTATGGTGGGGACTGTCGATCGTGTCACGCCTGATCGCGGAAGGGACATTGCTCAATCCAGGCAATCCCGACGTGGCGGACGATGGGTATTTTCAGGTGCGGCCGCAGATGCCCGGCAGGGAAGAACTGCTTTCCCTCTCCGTTTTTGCGGATGCGGTGCGTGCGGGAGAACTCGTGATCTGAAAAGTCTAGATCGGTTCGGGGGTGTGCCAAGCGCCTCCGAAGGCGGCCGTGTTTTGAAAGGAATGTGTCCGCCTTTTCCGGACAGGGGGGTGAATTCATGGCGGAGATCCAAATTGTGAATGACTCCGCGATCCGGATTTCCGTGAAGCTGGAGGACGCGATCCGGATCGTGCAACGGGCCGCAGGCGACATGGAGCGGTACGCAACGGACATCGTGACCATCTTCGAAAAGATGCCTGCATTTGACTATACCAATTTTTGTTTTTATGCGTACAATACGGCCAGTCTGTTTGAATGGATGCTGGGTATGGATCCGCGCCAATACCGTTCATTTTCGCTGGATGCGCCGGATGCGTTTTTCTACGCGCTCTACGGCGGCATGGCAGGATTATACCAGGAGGCCCAAAAACATCTGGGGGCCGTGGGATAAAATCCGCTTTGCGGGAGATGTGAGGACATGTGATGCCACCTGTCGTGTTTGTGGCCTCTATCAAACACGACAGGTGCTGCTCCGGTCGCTGGCCGACGCGACGTGAGAGCCGGGATCCCGTTGGCAAAGGACGGCGGTCGTGCGCAGAGAAGACGGCCGTTCGCACTCCGTCCGCGATGTCATTATGCGAATAGTCCGTCTGCGCTATTCGTGTTCCGTCCGATTGTGCCTGTGATGGATGGCGATAATGACTATTCTAATGAGTATGGCTTAATGTTGATTGCTGTCTTCTGGGGGATTCGCAATGAATCAAGTGCACGTTGTCATCGTGGGCGGCGGTATCACCGGTCTGTCTGTGGCCCATCGCCTGGTGGAGTGGAGCGAACGCGAAGGGGGTTCTCTGCGCTGCACACTGCTTGAGGAGAGTCGGCGGTTCGGCGGCAAGATCCGGACATACCGCGATGAGTCAGGCGTGTTCGCGGAACTCGGGCCGGACTCGATTTATACGCATAAACAGGCGGGCATGGAACTTATCCGCGCCCTCGACCTGCAGGATCAACTCATCTATGCGGCTACCAGCGGCGGCACGTACATTTCCCGCGAGGGGGTCTTTCATTCTTTGCCGGACGGCATGTTCTCTGCCATACCGGGAGATGTGGGGGCGTTTGCAAAAACGTCGCTGCTTTCGCCCGCCGGGAAATTCAGGGCACTGTGCGACCTTTTTCTTCCCGGGCGCCCGCTTGAGGACGACGTTGCGCTGGGCTCATTCCTGCGCCGTCGCTTGGGGAAAGAATTTGTGGAAAATATGGCGTCGCCTCTTTTGGCCGGCATTCATGCGGGCGATATCGACCGTCTCAGCCTTGAGACGGTCGCTCCCATGCTGCGCCAGCTTTATCAGCGTTACGGCAGTCTGATGCGCGGCGCTTTGATCGAGCGGCCGCGCCGGATGGACCGGGGGAGCGCGCCGCGATCGCCTTTTGCCAGTCTGGCGGGGGGACTTGAAGCGTTGGTGGACCATCTGGTGCTGCGCCTGTCCGGACGGGTCGCCTTGCGTCTTGGCGCGCATGTCGCACAGGTGCGCAGGCATCATTCCGGTTCCTTCGACGTGATGGTGCGGGAAGGAAAGGAACTGTCCTCTCTGAGGGCCGACGCCGTCGTTCTGGCCGTGCCCGCGTACGCCGCGTCGGATATTCTCGTCACTGCCGGGATTCATCCCGGACTGTTGCGGTCGATCCGCTATGTCTCCACGGCGACGGTGCTGCTGGGATATGATCAGCCCGCCGATCGTCTGGGCCTGCGGGGGACGGGATTTCTGATTCCGGCCAGCGAGCGGTCCCGGTTCAGCGCCGTGACGGTCGTTTCAAACAAATGGCCGGGATCCGCCGCGAATCGTTTTGGTGTCATGGTGCGGGGATACATTGGCCGCGACGGGGATGACACGTGGACCCGGCTGGACAATCAGGAATTGGTCGAGCTGTTCATCCACGAGTTGCGCATCCGTTTCGGCGTTGTAGGCGTTCCGCCATTCGGGAAGATCACGCGCTGGCAGAGTGCGATGCCGCAGTACGAGGTCGGGCACCGGGCGCGCGTGGAGCAGATTGAACATCAGCTTGCGGCGGCGCCAGGGTTGTATGTGGCCGGTTCGGCTTACCGGGGGATGGGCATACCGGATTGTATTGCGGATGGCGTGCAGACAGCGCAAAAAGTGGCCCGGTTTCTTGAGGAGGGTGGGTTGCGGCGCGGGGGCGGGTTACCCGTCGGGCTGTGACCGCATGCGAAGATTTTCCTTGTCGTGCGTTTTCCGGGATGAAGAGTGTCGGCCGCAGGAGCAGGCGCGATTCTGTGGTAAACTGTTCGTATGTGTCGGCCAAGGAACAGGGGATAACCCAAATTCCGGCAGGCGAACGTCAGTAGATCGTGCGTCTGACTGAAGCCACAAACGCACGACCTGGAATCAGATCGCCTGCGCAGTGGATGCGGTCCCCTGTCCCCCAGGCTGTAGCAGACTTTCGTTTCAGAAAGGGAGAATCAGCATGAAACTGGGTGTATTCGCGGTGCTCTTCGGGCAAAAGCCGCTGGAAGAAGCATTGGCCTACATAAAAGACAGCGGTTTGGAGGCCGTCGAGATTGGAGCCGGCGGCTATCCGGGCAAATCGCACTGCAATCCGGCGGAATTGCTGGGGGACGAGAGCAAGTACCAGGCGTTTCGCCGCACGGTGGAACAAAGTGGCCTTGAGATCAGCGCGCTCAGTTGCCACGGCAACCCGCTGCATCCGAACCGGGAAACGGCGGCGCAGTATCATGAAGATTTTCGCAACACGGTGCTGCTTGCGGAGAAACTGGGCGTCAAGACGGTGATCACGTTCTCAGGGTGCCCAGGGGAATCGGAACAATCGCAAAACCCCGTCTGGGTGACGTGCGCTTGGCCTGAGGAGTACGCGGCCGTCGAGAAGTGGCAGTGGGAGGAAAAGGTGATCCCGTACTGGCGGGAGCAGGACAAGTTTATCAAACAGCACGGGATTCGCGTGGCCATCGAGGCGCACCCCGGATTTGTCGTCTACAACACGGAGACGATGCTGCGCCTGCGCAATGAATGTGGGGACGGCATCGGGATCAATTTTGATCCGAGCCACCTGTTCTGGCAGGGGATGGACCCCGTGGCGGCGTTGAAAACGCTCGGAAAAGCGGGGGCGGTTTTCCATTTCCACGCCAAGGACACGGCGATTGAACCGGACAATACCGCGCAAAACGGTGTGCTGGACACGAAAAGCTATCGCGACGAAATGAACCGCTCCTGGATCTTCCGGTCCGTCGGCTACGGCCACGGCGCAGAGACGTGGCGCCGGATCATCAGCACGCTGCAATTGATCGGTTATGACGGGGCCATCAGCATCGAACACGAGGACAGCCTGATGTCGATTGAGGAAGGCTTCCAAAAAGCGGTCGCGTTCTTGAAAGAATCGATCATCAAGGAGCGGCTGACCGAAATCTGGTGGGCGTGATCGACTAGCAGAGCCTGTTCAAAAAGAGGGCGGGTAAGACCCATGCAGAGAGTTCTCGACCCCCAGGGCACCCCATTGAGTCATTCCTCGTAGATCATGCGTATGGTCATGCCGCCATCCACCACGAGGTTGGCGCCGGTGATAAACCCGGCTGCGGGCGACGCGAGAAACAGGCAGGCGTGGGCAATGTCGGGAGGCATTCCCACGCGTCCTGCCGGGTGCTGTGACAGGTCTTGGGGCCGATGCTCAGGTTGTCTTTTCCGGTCCGGCCGGCGCCAATCCCCCACCTCGATCCAGCCGGGGCTGATCGCGTTCACGCGCACCGCCGGTCCGAGACTGACGGCCAGTGAATGCGTGAGGGCCAGCAAACCGCCCTTGGATGCCGCGTACGGTTCGGTATCCGGTTCCGACATGAGCGCGCGGGTCGATGCGATGTTGACCACGGCGCCCCGGCCGCTCTTGGCCAGCGCGTTTGCGCAGTACTTGACCATCATGTAAGGCCCCCGCAGATTCACGGCCAACACGCGGTCCCACTGTTCCATCGTCCGCTCTGCCAGCGTCGCGTGATGCCCGATGCCCGCATTGTTGACCAGCACGTCGATTCCGCCGCAATGTTCCATCACTTCTGCTGCCAGACGACGCACCTCGTCTTCCAGTGCGATGTCCGTGTGGAAAAATTCGACCCGCCATCCCCGGCTGCGCAGGTGAGCCGCGTGTTCCTGCCCCGCTTCCAAATCGACATCCGCGATGGCCACCGTCGCACCCGCCTGCGCAAATGCCTGCGCAATCCCCATGCCGATGCCCTGCGCTCCGCCTGTTACAATGACGGTTCTGCCGTGAAAGGTGTTGTCGTATTGTCCGAAAATCCTGTCCACAATCATGTGCCATCTCCCCTTAACCGATCGGCAATCACGCAAAATGCTCTTTCTATCTTGCCAAGCGCGGCGCGCATTGTCCAGCCGACGTGTGAATAAGGAAGAGTGGGAGCACAACGGGCGCACAGGACGTGTGTAAAGGCGCGCGACTCCAGTAAAGGCGCGCGGATCCACTCGACAATCCGCGCGTAAAATGAGTATTCTGGAAACGGAGGTGTGCCATGAATCCGCTCTCCGTGATCGCTTTTGTTGTGCTGGCGGCCGTCGGTTTGACCGCGTTTGCCGTGGGTGTCGCGCAACGCTACCGCTTACTCACCCTCGGCAGGCCGCTTAACCGCAGCGACCAACCGCGCGTTCGCTGGCGCGGGTTTTTGCGCAATGTGCCCGGACAGCGGCGGGTGCTTGCCGAACCGTCCGGCATCGGACACTTCATCATCTTTTGGGGATTCATCATTCTCGGTTTCGGTGAACTGGATTTTTTCTCGTACGGCGTCTTTGCGCGGCACATTCCCGGTCTGACGGCGCCGTGGTTCACGTTTGTGCAGGAGGTGTCCGCGGCTCTTGTCATGATTGCGGTGATGGTTGCGGCGTTCCGTCGCTACGTGGTGCGCCCCATGCGCACTGAGCCGACGATGGAAGCGGGATTCATTCTCTTTCTGATTTTCGTCATCGCCGTCACGCTGTTTCTTGTCGGCGGCTTGGATGCCGTTCGCGCTGGCGTTCGTCCGGGCGCTGCGTTGCCGGTTTCCAGTCTTGTCGCCGTCTGGCTGGCCGGGCTCGCACCGCAGACGGCCGGAGTGTGGGCGCAGGTCTTTTTCTGGGTCCATGTGACGGCGATTGTCGCTTTTCTCGCATTCATCCCGCGCTCCAAGCACCTGCACATGATCGGCGCGATGTTAAATTCATACTACCGCCCGCTCGGGCCGGTCGGCAAACTGCAGTCGCTCGATCTCTCCGACGAGACGGTCGAACAGTTCGGAGCGCGCGATCTGACACAGTTGACCTGGAAGCAGTTGCAAGACGGATATGCCTGCACGGAATGCGGGCGCTGCCATGTCAGTTGTCCGGCTGCGCTCACGGGAAAAGAGCTGTCGCCCAAGTATCTGATCATGAAACTGAAAGATCAGTTGGTTGAGGCAGGACCGTCGCTGCTCGCGCTGCGCGACTCCGGGGGAACGGCGGTGGACGAAGCCGGCGAGCCCATCGCGCCGCCGCCCCTGGTCGGCGGCATTTACACGGAAGACGAGATCTGGGCGTGCACCACCTGCCGCGCCTGCGAGGAGGCGTGTCCCGTCTATAACGAGCACGTCAGCCTGATTGTCGACATCCGGCGCAATCTCGTCCTGACGGAAGGACGCGCTTCGCCTGAGGTCAATCGCGCGTTCACCAATCTCGAACGGCATTCCAACGAATGGGGGCGTCCGCGCGCCGCACGGGCGGAATGGGCGCACGGTCTGGATGTGCCGCTTATGGCGGACGGCGATCCGAAGGAGCCCGTGGAGTATCTGTACTACGTCGGCAGTGCGGTGTCATTTGACCCGCGCAACCAGAAGATTGCGCGCGCGTTTGTTCAGTTGCTGCAACGCGCGGGCATTCGTTACGCAATTCTCGGAGAGGAAGAAGAGAGCGACGGCGACTCGGCGCGCAGACTCGGAAACGAGTTTCTCTACCAGGAGCTGGCGCGGCGCAATGTCGAATTGTTTCGCGCATACGGCGTCAAAAAAATTGTGACGACCGACCCGCACGCGTACAATCAGTTCCGAAAGGAGTATGCTGATTTCGGCTTATCCGCGGAGGTGGTGCATCACTCCGAACTGCTGGCGCAACTGCTCGACGAAGGAAGACTGGCGCCGCGCCATCCTGTAAAGCGGCGGGCGACCTACCACGACCCGTGCTATCTGGGCCGCTACAACGAGGTTTACGCCGCGCCGCGCCGTGTGCTCGCGCGCATCCCGGGCCTGGAACTGGCGGAGATGGAGAAGAACCGCAACAAAGCCATGTGCTGCGGCGCGGGCGGCGGATCCATGTTCAAGGAGGAAACGGGCCGACGACGGATCAATGAATTGCGCACCGAACACGCGCTCGCCACCGGCGCCAGCGTGATCGCGACCGCCTGCCCGTATTGCATGACGATGATGGCAGACGGGACAAAGACGAAAGGAGTCGAGGACGGGGTCGCGACGTATGATATCGCGGAACTGCTGCTCATGTCCCTGTGAGGGAGAAAATCGTGGCCGCCATCCGCAGCGACGCGGAGAGGGGCGCGCGGGACATGGGATAAAGTCCACTGAACAGGCGAACTGATTCCAGATAGTGCGTTTGAGGCTTCAGTCAAACGCACTATCTACTGGATTTCGCCTGTCGGAATGTGGTTTATCACATGTCTCCCAGGTTGAGTCTGACGGCAAATGTGGGGGGATCGTCTGTGGCTGTGCAAAATGTGCTGGTTGTCGGGGCGGGTCAGATGGGAAGCGGGATCGCTCAGGTGGCGGCCCAGGCCGGTTGCCGCGTCACGCTGCAGGATCTGCATGAGGTGTACTTGGCGCGCGGCATGCAGGTTGTGGCGGATAGTCTGCAGCGTCTTGTCAGGCGCGGCAGCCTGACGGAAGCCGAAGCGGCGGCGGCGCGTGAGCGCATCTCAGTGGCGACGGACATGTCGGCGGCCGCGGAGGCGGACCTTGTGATCGAGTCGGCGACCGAACAATTGTCCGTTAAACTGGAGATCTTTCGAGCGGTGGACGCACTTGCGCCCGCGACCTGTATGCTGGCTTCCAATACGTCGTCGCTGTCCATCACGGAATTGGCAGGGGCGACACGTTTTCCAGAACGCGTGATCGGGATGCATTTCATGAATCCGGTCCCGGTCATGCAACTGGTGGAATTGATTCGCGGATTGCAGACATCGGATGAGACGCACGGGCGGGTGGAGGAGTTTGTCCGCAAGATGTCCAAGACGCCGCTCACTGTGAAAGATTTTCCCGGTTTTGTGTCGAACCGCCTCCTGATGCCGATGATCAATGAGGCGATCTGCGCGCTCCAGGACGGCGTGACGGATGCAGAAACGATCGACCGCATCATGAAACTTGGCGCGAATCATCCGATGGGACCGCTGCAACTGGCGGATCTGATCGGGCTTGACACCTGTCTTTCCATCATGGAGGTGCTGTTCAACGGATTTGGCGATCCGAAGTACCGCCCGTCCCCGCTTTTGCGCCACTACGTGGCGGCCGGCTGGCTGGGCAAGAAGGCGGGCCGTGGCTTCCACCAGTACACATGAGGGGAAACACGTGGTGATCACGGATCCCCTGTCTGTCGCTGAAACGAGGTGCGCTGCATGATCGAGGCGATTCGGGGCGGAGACCGCCGCGCGTTGGCGCGGGCGTTGACGCTTGTCCAGCAGGGCGGAACGCAGGCGGAAGACCTGCTGGTGGCAGCGCTTGCGCATTGGTCCGGCGCGTCGTCTGCGCTGAGGGTCATCGGTGTGACGGGGCCTCCCGGAGCAGGGAAGAGTTCACTGTGCGATCGCTTCATCGATAGCTGGCGTGCACAGGGCAAACGGGTGGCGGTGCTCGCGGTTGATCCGTCCAGTCCGTTTGGCGGCGGTGCACTGCTCGGCGACCGCGTACGTATGGCGCGCCACACACTGGACGAAGCTGTGTTCATGCGGAGTGTTGGCGCGCGCGGCGCTCTGGGCGGACTGGCTCATTCTGTTCACGCGTCGTTGCGGCTGCTGGCTGTTGCCGCGTTTGATGTCGTGCTGCTTGAAACTGTGGGTGCCGGGCAGTCAGAGGTTGATGTGATGTTCGCTGCGG